>JBKJON010000008.1:0-17652 GCA_046595715.1 Marmoricola sp. | reverse complement strand
GTGTCCATGACCTCGCCACGATCACGGGCCGCCCACATCGTGTGCGCAAGCTCGTGGACGTGCTGGCGCATCATCGCCAGCTCAGCCGGGACACCACCAGCACACGCGGTGCCGGGTTGGTCGATCGGCTGGTTGGTCATGAGTCAATCCAAGCACCGACCACTGACAGCCGAACCCGAGATTCCCCCCGCTCCACAGGGGAATCGCGAAACCTTCTTGACAGATTCTCGGTCTTGACGGCGCACGATCGGGAGGCTCCGTCCGCGGTAGGCGCACCTGGTTTCGAGACGCTCGCTCCCCTCTCTCCTCAACCGGCGAAGGTGTCCGGGTGCCGCCAGTGCGGGGTCCGACGACGGATGATGGGGTGTGGGGCATGAGCGCACCTCGGACCCCCGGCGTCATCTGGGACATGGACGGGACGCTGGTCGAGACGGCCACCGTGGTCCCGGACGCCTTCATCGAGACCGTCCGCCGGCTCGGTGGTGAGCCGCCGGACCGCGACGGCGTGGTGGCGCTGTACGACGTGGGCACGCCCCACCTGATGATCGGCCGGATGCTGGGGCGGCAGGGCCGGATCGAGGACGCCGACGAGTACCACTCGGTGCTGGCAGCGATGGCCCACGGTGTCTCGGTGCACCACGGGATCCCCGAGGTGCTCGAGCTGCTGCGCGGACGCGGCGTACCCCTCGCGGTCTTCACCGGCAACAGCGCCGAGGCCGCCTCGATCCTGCTCAACGCGGTCGGCCTGCGTGGCTACTTCGACGTCGTCATCGGCGGCGACGAGGTGGCCCACCCGAAGCCGGCACCGGACGGCGTCCTCGCAGCGGCGGCGGCGCTCGGGGTGGAGGTCGCCCGGTGTCTCTACGTGGGTGACTCGCCCCTGGACATGGGGGCCGCGCAGGCGGCGGGAGCCGTCTCGGTGGCTGCCGGCTGGGGGCACCTGTACGACGCGTCCCTGGGCCTGGCCGCCGCACACGCCCCGGACGAGGTCCCCGGCTTCCTCGACTGAGGCGGTGTCCGGCTCGAGCAGCGCTTTCAGGCGGTCGGCACTATGGTCGTAAGTAAGTCCATGTAGTCGTCCCAGACCCCGGCGGCCCGATTGCCTGTCGAAGGGCCCCCTGTGCACACCTCACCGTCTGACCCGCGTTGACCAGGCATCTGCCGGTGCTGCCGGCCGAGGTGAAGGCCCCGGTGCTCCAGGTCATCGACGAGGTGAAGCCGAGGCTGCGGGGCTGGCTGCACTTAGGGAGCGTCCCGCTGACGCTCGCGGCCGGCATCGTCCTGATCGCCCTGTCGCCGACCGCCACCACCCGGGTCGGGTCCTCGGTCTTCATCGCCTCTGCGCTCGCGCTGTTCACGGTCTCGGCGCTCTACCACGCCGGCAGCTGGTCGCCCCGGACGTGCGTGCTGATGCGTCGCCTGGACCACGCCAACATCTTCTTCCTCATCGCCGGGTCCTACACGGCGTTCAGCCTGGTGCTGCTCCAGGGTGGGCAACGCGTGCTGCTGCTCTCCATCGTGTGGGGGAGCGCGGCGCTGGGCGTGGTCTTCCGGGTGTGCTGGATCGACGCACCGCGATGGCTGCACACGCCGATCTACGTCGCCCTCGGCTGGGGAGCCATCCTGTTCACCCCCGGGTTCATCGACGGGGCGGCGCGCCTGGATGCGGGCATCGGGACGGCGACGCTGGTGATGCTCGCGACCGGGGGCGGCCTCTACACGTTGGGGGGCCTCGTCTACGGGTTCCGGCGTCCCGACCCGTGGCCGGCCTGGTTCGGCTTCCACGAGGTGTTCCACTCGCTCACGATCCTGGCCTTCACCAGTCACCTCATCGGTGTGTGCCTGGCGACGTTCTCGATGCGCTGACGCGCTGAACGGGTCCAGGGCCGCACCCGACAGTCGAAGCACGCGCTGGTCCTCCCAGGCCGCACAGCGCGAAACTGCCTGGCCTGACGCGTCACCCTCGCGGCATCGCCAGGCGGCAAGGTGCGTCACCGGTCGCTGTCGCCTAGGTTCATAGGCAGGTGCCGCCGACGTAGCCGGCTCTCGTCCATCTCCCCGACGCGTCACGGACCCCGTCCGTCCGACCTCCTGCGAGGCCCCATGTCCGAGCACCTGCCCCACTCCGCCGAAGCCCCGCTGCGCCGTGACATCCGGATGATCACGTCCATGCTGGGCAACACCCTGACCCGGACCCACGGGCAGGACCTCCTCGACCTGGTCGAGAGCGTGCGCACCGCCGCGAAGGACGACACGCTCTCCCTGCCCGACCTCGACGTCCACACGGCCAGCACCCTGGCGCGTGCCTTCACGGCGTACTTCCACCTGGCGAACGTCACCGAGCAGGAACACCGTGGCCGGGCGCTGGGCGAGGCGCGCGCCTCGAAGGGCGGCCCTCTCGCCGGTGCCCTCGAACGGGTCAGGGACCGAGGCGTCCTCGCCGAGGACGTCGCCGAGGCCGTGGCCCACGTGGCGGTCAGGTCGGTGTTCACCGCCCACCCCACCGAGGTCCAGCGGCGTACGACGCTCGACAAGCTCCGCTCCGTCGCCGCCCTGCTCGAGGAGGCGGACACGCCCCGCCGGGAGCGGAGGCTGGAGGCCGCCGTCGACCTGCTGTGGCAGACCGACGGGCTGCGCATCGACCGGCCCGAGGTCATCGACGAGGCGCGCAACGGCATCTACTACCTGGAGGGACTCAACTCCGCCGCTGTCCTCGACGTCCTCGAGGAGCTGGAGGAGCACCTCGCGCCCTTCGGCGTGGAGCTCCCGCTGACCACGAGCCCGCTGCGTTTCGGCACCTGGATGGGAGGCGACCGCGACGGCAACCCCAACGTGACCCCGGCGACGACCCGGCAGGTGCTGCAGCTGCAGGCCGCGCACGGGATCACGGTGATCCGCCGCAAGGTCAACGAGCTGCGCCGGACCCTCTCGGTCAGCGAGCGGCTCTCGGACATCGCCGAGGACCTGCTCGCCAGGACGGCGGAGATGCTCGACGCGCTGCCCGAGGTGGAGCCGCGCTACCGGCGACTCAACCAGGAGGAGCCCTACCGGCTGTTCCTGACCTGCGTCGACATCCGGCTGCAGCTCACCGACCGGCGCGTGCAGGAGGGGACTCCCCATCGCCCCGGCCGCGACTACTCCGGCGACGCCGAGCTGATGGAGGACCTGCTGCTGCTGCACGACTCGGTCGAGAGGTTCCAAGGACCCCTGATCGCAGGGGGTGACCTCCGGCGGCTGGTGCGCACGGTCGCGTCCTCCGGCCTGACCCTGGCCACCCTCGACGTCCGCGAGCACGCCGAGAAGCACCACCACGCCCTCGGCCAGCTGTTCGATCGGCTCGAGACCCTCGAGGTGCCCTACGCCGACCTCGACCACGAGGGCCGCCGCCAGGTCCTCAGCCAGGAGCTCACGGTCCACCGGCCGCTCTCCCAGCGGCCGCCGCCGATCGACGAGGGCGGCCGGAGGACGGCCGAGGTCTTCGACGTCATCCGCGAGTCGCTCGACGCGCTGGGTTCTCGCGCCATCGAGAGCTACATCATCTCGATGACCCAGGACGTCGACGACGTGCTGGCGGCCGTCCTGCTCGCCCGTGAGGCCGGGCTCGTGGACCTCTCGGCCGGGATCGCGCGGATCGGCTTCGTGCCGCTGCTGGAGACGATCGAGGAGCTCGAGCGGGTGGAGCCGATCCTCGACGGCCTGCTCAGCGACCCCTCCTACCGACAGCTGCTGACCGCACGCGGTGACGTGCAGGAGGTGATGCTCGGCTACTCCGACTCCAACGAGTCCGGCGGCATCGCCACCTCGCAGTGGCAGATCCAGCGGGCCCAGCGCACGGCCCGCGACGTGGCCCGCAGACACGGCGTACGCCTCCGGTTCTTCCACGGCCGCGGCGGTTCGGTCGGTCGCGGCGGCGGCCCGACCTACGACGCGATCATGGCGCTGCCCTTCGGCACCGTCGACGGGGAGGTGAAGCTGACCGAGCAGGGCGAGGTGATCAGCGACAAGTACGCCCTGCCCGTGCTCGCGCGCGAGAACCTCGAGCTCCTGGTGGCCGGCACGCTGGAGGCCAGCCTGCTCCACCGCACCGACCGTCGTACGCCCGAGCAGGCGAAGCGGTGGGACGACCTGATGGACGCGGTCTCCGAGAACGCGCACCGCCGCTACTGCGACCTGGTCGAGCGCCCCGACCTGCCGGAGTACTTCCTGTCCTGCACTCCCGTCGACCTCCTCGGCTCGCTGCACATCGGCTCGCGCCCCTCGCGCCGTCCGCAGCAGGACGGCGGCCTCGACGGGCTGCGCGCGATCCCGTGGGTGTTCGGCTGGACCCAGTCACGCCAGATCGTGCCGGGCTGGTTCGGCGTCGGCACCGGCCTCGCGTCGGTCGAGGAGCACGGCGGCGACCTGCGCGAGATGTACGAGCAGTGGCCGTTCTTCCGGACCTTCCTCGACAACGTCGCGATGACGCTGGCCAAGGCCGACCTCGACATCGCCGAGCGCTACGTCACCGCCCTGGCGCCCGAGCACACCCACGGCATCCTCGACATCGTGCGCGAGGAGTTCGACCTCACCGTGACACAGGTCCTGCTCGTCACCGGGGACGCGGAGCTCCTGGACCGGGAGCCGGTCCTGCGCACCACGCTGGAGGTGCGTGAGAACTACCTCGAGCCGCTGCACCTCCTCCAGGTGCAGCTGCTGGCCCGGCTGCGGGCGGGGGAGGACGACCCCGACCTCGAGCGCGCGCTGCTGCTGACCATCAACGGCATCGCCGCCGGGATGCGCAACACGGGCTGAGCGGCGGCCGGGACGAACCGGGGGACCTCCCGCAGCCGGACAGGGGAAAGTGGGCCGTCGAGGAACAGTTCACGCGTGGACCCGAGCCGGGCACACGACTTCACCCCGTCGTAGTGCGAACGAACCCCGACGACCTCGAGCACGACGGCATGGTGCTTGCTGGAAGCTGTGTCAGGCTGGCGGGTGTGAGTCCCGTCCCGGTAGGCGCCTCTGCTGGCCAACATCTACCTGGACGCCTTCGACCGGGACATGGCACGGGCCTGTACCCAGGCAGGGTCGGGTTGGCCGGTGTGGTGCTGGTGCGCTACGCCGATGACTTCGTGCTCATGTGCCACGACCCCGCACAGGCGGAGGTTGCCCTGGGTGCCCGGGAGGGTTTCGATCTTCTTGGATGTCACTTAGGGAAAAGTATGGGACCGCACCGGTGCCAGTCGTGGAGGGACCCGCATCGAGTGGGTCATCGAGGATCTCAACCCGATCCCTCGGGGCTGGGGAAGCTACTTCCGTTCTCTTTGCGGGAAGCCCGCACGCACGGGTTGAAAGGGGGATGGGGAAACGGACCGGCAACGGCACCGCGCCCCTGACTACCCATGCGTGCCGTCGTCTACGACCGGGTGGGAGCCACCCCCGAGGTCCGGGAGGTCGAGCCGCCGCGATGCCCGCCCGACGGTGTGGTCGTGAGGGTCCGGGCGACCGGGGTGTGCCGGTCCGACTGGCACGCGTGGCGGGGCCACGAGGCGGTGCCGCTGCCGATGGTGCCGGGCCACGAGTACGCCGGGACGGTGCACGAGGTCGGGCCGGAGGTGACCTCGTGGCACATCGGTGACCGGGTGACGGCTCCGTTCGTGCTGGGCTGCGGTCGGTGCGAGTACTGCGCAGCGGGGGACCAGCAGGTGTGCCCCGACCAGTCCCAGCCCGGTTTCACCTACCCCGGTTCGTGGGCCGACCTGGTCGCCGTACCCGCCGCCGAGACGAACGTGGTGAGCCTGCCCGACGACGTGGACTTCGTCGCCGGCGCCACGCTCGGCTGTCGGTTCGCCACCGCCTTCCGAGCGCTGCGCACCCACGGTGACGTCCGCCGGGGCCAGGTCGTGGCCGTCCACGGCTGCGGCGGCGCCGGCCTGTCCGCGGTCATGATCGCGAAGGCGCTGGGAGCGCGGGTGGTCGCGGTGGACCTGAGCGAGCAGGCCCGGGCGCTCGCGGCCGAGCTCGGCGCCGACGACGTCGTCGACCCCGCAGAGACGCCCGACGTGGCGGCGCGCATCCACGGGCTCACCGGGGGTGCCCACGTCTCCCTCGACGCCGTCGGCCTGCCGGTGGTCGCCGTGGCCTCGGTGACCTGTCTGCGACGGCGTGGACGGCACGTCCAGGTGGGGCTCCTGCTCGGTGACGCGTCCACGGCCGGGCTGCCGATGGACCTCGTCGTGTCGCGTGAGCTACAGGTCCTCGGCTCCCACGGCATGCCCGCGGGCGACTACCCGGAGATGCTCGGGATGATCGCCCGCGACGAGCTCGACCCGCACCGTCTCGTGCATCGCCTCATCGACCTCGAGGCAGCGCCCGCGGCGCTGAGGGCCATGGACGACCCCTCGGGCAACCTCGGCATGACGGTGATCACCACCGAGGTGCCCGACTCTCGCAGCTGATCAGGTGGTCTCCTCGTCCTCGACGGGCGCCGGCGGGGTCACCATCAACGACACCCC
Source organism: Marmoricola sp. (assembly GCA_046595715.1). GTDB lineage: Bacteria > Actinomycetota > Actinomycetes > Propionibacteriales > Nocardioidaceae > Marmoricola. Next base: position 11,158 of record JBKJON010000008.1, on the reverse strand, counting down.
GTCATGGCCGTCGAGGCTGACGCTGAAGCTGTTCAGGTCGTCCACCTCGCCGACCTCCTCCCCGCTGGCCATGTCGAGCACGACCGATCTCGGGATGAGGAGCTTGGAGCGGATGGTGCCGGTGATCTCCTCCTGTCCGAAGTTCAGGGCCGTCACCTGGTGACGTGAGTCGTCGTCGCCGAGGTCGTGCACCATCACGAGCATCCCCTTGTGGGAGACCGGCGGCACGTCGACCTGGGTGGCGGTGGCCAGCCCGGACGTGCCCCGGATCTCGAGGATCTGCTGCAGACCGGCCACGAACGAGGTCGGGTCCTCGAGCTGCGCCGGCAGCGTCCCGTAGAGACTGCGTCCGCGCGGCATCCCGTGGAAGTCCGGGTTCTCGCCGTACCCCATCAGGTCGTAGGCGGCGCGGTGGATCCAGCGGGTGTCGCCACCGGCGAGCAGGTGCCGGATCCCGTCGCGCTCGAGGGGAAGCATGCCGCACAGGTCCCAGCCCGAGAACGCGACCACGCCCGGCTGCCAGGCGTTGAACTTCGTCAGCAGCAGGTGGGCCTTCTTGATCTCCTCGGCGCGCGCGTCGTCGATCGTGTCGAGCTCGGAGATGCCCAGCGACGCGGCGATGATGCTGGCCGTCGTCGAGGCGATGCCGTTGGTGGTGAAGATCGCGTTGTACGGCGCGGCCGGCCCGGTCAGCTTCTCGATCATCTCGGCGCGCACGGTCTCGGCCAGGGTGCCACCGTCGATCACGCCACCGCGATAGGCGTACTCGTCCTCCTTGTGCCGCGTCGCGAAGTGCACGAGCTCGTAGGTCAGCTCGTCGTGGTTCTGCAGGGCGTGGACCAGGCTGCGCGGCTGTACGCCGAACTCCAGTGACGCGTTCAGGGTGAGCCGCAGGAACTCGGTGTCCTGGATGGCGAGGGCGTGCTGGTAGGCCGGACGGTTGATGAAGTCGTAGGACAGGTCGGCCCCGGCCTGCGAGGTCTCGCGGATGTCGTCGATGGTCAGGTTCAGCTCCTGGAAGGTGAACCCGCCGACCTTGCGGACCATGCTGGCGATCAGGTGGTTCGCCGCCTCGGAGAGGGGGTGCCCCTCGGACCAGGCCGGGAGCCCCTCGGCGCTCTTCTCGACGCCGAGGAAGCCGTTGGCGTCCAGGCGAAGCGCGCCGGAGCCGAGGTCACCCAGCGAGTGCAACGCGTCGCCGATGACCAGTCGCATGCCGGCGAAGGACGGGTCCAGCCAGTTGATCGAGGGCTGACCCTCCTTGAAGTAGTGCAGGTAGACCCAGCGACGCTCGATCCCGTCCGGACCCAGGACCGCAGCGGTGGCGCTCCAGTTGGTGTCCTTGACGCCGGGGTCGTAGAAGATCACCCGCTGCAGCTCGCCGATGATGTAGCCGGCCTTGGACAGCCGGTCCTCGGTCTCCGCGTCGAGGTTGACCGAGTCGCGTCCGGGGGCGACGTCGGGGAGCAGGCCCCAGTCCTCCTTCTCGATCCCCACCATGTGGTAGATCCCGGGGTAGTCCGCGTAGTTCATCTCCGCGAGCCGGAAGTCGGCGCCCTTCCCGGTGTGACCGGGCACGATGTCGTCGATGATGGTGCCGCCGTGGTCGGAGGCGATCTCACACATCGTGCGGAAGTCCGCCTCGGTGCCGAAGGCCCCGTCGATCTCGGTGCTGATGCGGTCGAAGTGGCCGTCCACGCTGGGCGTCGGCTGCCAACCGAACAACCCCCCGGCCCGCTTGACCGGACCGGTGTGCAGGGCGTTGATCCCGATCGTCTCGAAGCTGCGCCACAGGTCGGCGTCGGCCAACGTCCCCAGGAACGAGTGGCCCGGCTTGGTCATCAGGGAGAGCGGGTAGGCGGTGAACCAGACGCCCGCGGCCCGGATCGCGGCCTCGGGGTTCGGGTTGGCGTAGGGGTTCTGCCACATGCTGCCGGTGCCCGAGAACTGGTTGGAGATCAGGTTGGCGTCGTGCAGCATCGAGGAGCGCTGGAGCCAGGCGACGTAGAACGGGTTCGTGCCCACCGGCTCCCCCGACCGGTCCTCGCCGTGCTGCGGGCTGCCCTGCGGACGCAGCCGTGCGCGCGGGCGCAGGGCACGTGGTCGCGCCGGGTAGAACTGCTCGGAGTAGGTGATCTCGCTGGGTTCGTGCTCGGTCGGCTGCACGTCCTCGGTCATGTTGCCCTCATCAGTCATCGGTGATCAGCACTCGGCCTGTACCCACTGTTCCAGAACCACCGCCCGGCGGCACATCGGGCACGGTTCCCGGAAACCGACTCGCTCAACCCGTCGAACCGGCCCGGCGGACGGCGTACGACCTGGTGGCGGTGTGCTCACCAGACGGGCCATCTGGTGGGCTGGTGCCATGAACCGCGACGACGGCAGTCTCCCGTGGTGAGGAGGACCGTGCTCTTCGACCTCGACGGGGTGCTGGCACGGCACGACACCTTCTCCGAGTTCGTACGGCGCCAGGTCCTGCGGCGACCCTGGCTGGCACTGCCGGTCGGCGGGACGCTGCCGGCACTGGTGGCGACGGCCCTGGTCCCCACATGGCAGGGACGCCCTGCCTCGTGGGCGGCCCGCTCGGCGATGCTGGGTGGGCAGGTCGCGGAGCTGAGCGAAGATCTCGGTGCCCTCGGGTCCGAGCTCGCCGCCCTCCCGCGGTGGCGGGTCCAGGCGGCGCTGGACCAGGCCCAGGAACACGTGGGGAGCGGGGACCGCGTCCTCGTCGTGACCGCGAGTGAGCGACACCTGGCCCGCGCGTTCCTGGACGGTCTCGGCCTGGAGACGGTCGAGCTGCTGGCCTCGGAGCTGCAGCAGACCTCGTCCGGCTGTCGCCTGTCACCGCACAACCACGGAGCTGAGAAGGCGCGTCGCGTGGCTGAGGTCGCCTCGCCACCGTGGGACCTCGTCTACAGCGACTCCCTGGCCGACCTTCCCATGATGCGGCTGGCACACGACGTGGTCCTGGTGAACGCCGACGACCGGGCGCGACGTACGGCCGCGAGAAGCTGCGCATCGGTGAGGATGGAGAGGTGGCCATGACCTACGTGCTCGCCATCGACCAGGGGACCTCCGGGACCAAGGCAGCGGTGGTCGACGCCGCGGGCACGGTCGTGGCCCTCGCCGAGGAGACGCTTCGCCCCCGCTACCTGGCCGGTGGCGGGGTGGAGCAGGACCCGCTGGCCCTTCTGGAGTCGGTGCTCCGCGCCGGCCGTCGAGCCCTCGACGAGGCCGGCGTCACCGTGGACGCCGTGGCACTGGCGAACCAGGGCGAGACCGTCCTGGCCTGGGACCGCGACTCGGGCCGACCGCTCTCTGCGGCCATCGTGTGGCAGGACCGTCGCGCCGAGGACATCTGCGCTGCCCGCGCCGCGTCCGCCGACCGGGTCGCGCAGCTGACCGGTCTGGTCCTGGACCCCTACTTCTCCGGCCCCAAGATGCGGTGGATCCGGGACCACGTCACTCGGGAGGGCGTGGTCACCACGACCGACACCTGGTTGGTGCACCACCTGTGCGGAGCGTTCGTGACCGACGTGTCCACGGCCAGCAGGTCGCTGCTGCTCAACCTCGAGACGGTCGTCTGGGACGACGAGCTGCTGCAGGTGTTCGGGCTGGAGGACGAACAGCTGCCCGGGCTCGTCGCCAGCGACGACATCGTCGGTGTCACCTCGGTGTTCGGTGGGGAGCTGCCCGTCACCGGCCTCGTGGTCGACCAGCAGGCGGCCCTGCTGGCGGAGGCCTGCCTGGAGGCCGGCACCGCCAAGTGCACCTTCGGGACCGGTGCCTTCCTGCTCGCCCAGACGGGCCAGACCGACGTCCGGTCCACCGTCGGCCTCACCACCTCGGTCGCGTGGCGGCTCCGCGACGTCGCGTCGTACTGCATCGACGGGCAGGTGTACACGGCCGCCTCCGCGGTGCGCTGGCTCACCGATCTCGGCTTCGTCACCGGACCGGAACAGGTGGACTCGGCGGCCGCCGACGACAGTGAGGGCGTCCTGTGCGTGCCGGCCCTGGCCGGTCTCGGGGCACCGTGGTGGGACTCGGGAGCAACGGCGTCGTTCTCCGGCATGACCCTGACCTCCGGGAGCGGACACCTGGTCCGGGCCGTGCTCGAGGGGATCGCGGCGCAGGTGGCCGAGCTCGCCACGCTGGTCGGACAGGACCTCGGTACGCCGCTCAGCGCCCTCCGGGTCGATGGGGGCCTGACGAGGTCGCGGGTGCTGATGCAGGCGCAGGCCGATCTCGGTCAGCTGCCGGTCGAGGTCTACCCGTCCGCGCACGCGACAGCTCTCGGCGCCGCGGCGTGCGCCCAGCTCACCCTGGACCCCGGCCTGTCGGTGGCTGACGTGGTGGGCCACTGGACGCCCACGGCGGTCTACGAGCCCCGGTGGAGCGCCGACCGGTCCGCCGCCCACCTCGCCCGGTGGAGGACCGCGGCCGAGGCCTCGCTCACGAAGGTGGACCTCACGTGAGCTCCCTGCCCGCCACGTCCCCCGACGTGCCCTCTCCGGTCGACGTCGTCGTGATCGGTGGCGGCATCGTGGGGTGCGCCATCGCGCGCCAGCTCTCCGGCACCAGTCTCTCCGTGGCCGTCGTCGAGGCCCGTGACGACGTCGGTGACGGGACCAGCAAGGCCAACACCGCCATTCTGCACACCGGCTTCGACGCCACCCCGGGCACGCTCGAGTCACGCCTGGTCGCTCGCGGCTACCAGCTCCTCCAGGCGTACGCCGCCCTGACCGGCATCCCCGTCGAGCCCACGGGCGCCCTGCTCGTCGCGTGGACCGACGAGGAGCTCGAAGCCCTGCCCCGGTTGAGGGACAAGGCCGACCAGAACGGCTACACCGCCTGCGAGATCGTCGACGCTGACGAGGTCTACCGACGGGTGCCCCACCTGGGGGTCGGTGCGCTCGGCGGACTGACCGTCCCGGACGAGTCGATCACCTGCACGTGGACGACCAACCTGGCGCTGGCCACTGACGCCGTCGCCCGAGGCACCCGGCTGGCGCGCGAGCACCGGGTCACGGCGGTCGAGGTCGGTCCCGAGCTCACCACCCTGCGGACCACCGGCGGAACGGTCCGGGCGCGTTGGGTGGTCAACGCCGCCGGGCTCGGCGCCGACACCATCGACGCGCTCTTCGGATTCCACCGCTTCACCGTGACCCCACGTCGCGGTGAGCTCTTCGTCTTCGACAAGCTGGCCCGCCCCCTGGCACCGTGCATCGTGCTTCCGGTGCCCTCGTCGAAGGGCAAGGGGGTGCTGGTCAGTCCCACGATCTACGGCAACGTCATGCTCGGGCCCACCGCCGAGGACCTGACCGACCGCACGGACACCTCGACCTCGGAGGCCGGCTTCGAGTTCCTGCTGGCCCTGGGCGCGAGGCTGATGCCCCGCCTGCTCGAGGAGGAGGTGACGGCGACGTACGCGGGTCTGCGGGCCGCGACCGAGCACGGTGACTACCTCGTGGAGGTGGACCAGCAGCAGCGCTACCTACTCGTGGGCGGCATCCGCTCCACGGGGCTGACGTCGGGGATGGCCCTCGCCGAGCACGTCGAGAAGCTGCTTTTAGAGGCCGGTGTCGTCGGCGAGGCGCGGTCGGACCTGCCGGCGCCACCGGTGATGCCCCACCTCGGTGAGGTCGGGACACGGCCCTTCGAGGACGTGGAGCGGATCGAGGCCGACCCGGAGTACGGCCGCATCGTGTGCTTCTGCGAGCGCGTCACGAGCGGGGAGATCCGCGACGCCTACACCTCCCTCGTTCCGCCGCGCAGCCTCGACGGCCTGCGCCGCCGTACCCGCGTGATGAACGGGCGTTGCCAGGGGTTCTACTGCGGTGCCCACGTCCTCGGACTGGTCGAGGCCGGTGGCGTCGAGGGCGGGGTCGAGGAGTCGGTGAGATGAACGAGCGCGTGACAGTGGCGATCGTGGGCGGTGGACCCTCCGGGCTGACCGCGGCCGCGGCGCTGGCCGCGTCCGTCGACGGTGAGGTGCTGGTGATCGAGCGCGAAGCCGCCACCGGTGGGATCCCCCGGCACAGCGACCACCCCGGCTACGGCCTGCGAGACCTGCGCCGCTTCGTCTCCGGCCCGTCGTACGCCCGGACGCTCACCGAGCGGGCCAGCGAGGCCGGTGCTCGGCTGGAGACCTCCGCGATGGTGACGGGCTGGGCCGACGAGCGGACCCTCGAGGTCACGTCCCCGCGGGGACGCCGCCTGGTGAAGGCCGGCGCCGTCGTGCTGGCGACCGGGGCCAGGGAGCGTCCCCGCCCCGCCCGGCACATCCCCGGGGACCGGCCGGCCGGCGTCCTGACCACGGGCCAGCTGCAGAACCAGGTGCACCTGCAGCACCGCGAGGTCGGTCACCGCGCCGTCGTCGTGGGCGCAGAGCTGGTGAGCTGGTCCGCGGTGATGACGCTGCGCGAGGCCGGCTGCCGGACGGTCCTGATGACGACCCGCTACGAGAAGTCGGAGTCCTACGCCGCGTTCCGGCTGGGCGGGAAGCTGGCCTTCCGGACCCCGATGGCCCCCCACACGCGGGTGGTCCGGATCAACGGGCACGGCCGGGTCGAGTCGGTGGAGATCGAGAACGTCGTGACAGGAGAGCGCCGGGTCGTCGAGTGCGACACCGTGATCACGACCGGTGACTGGATCCCGGACCACGAGCTGGTCCGCACCGGGGGACTGGAGCTCGATCGCGGGACACTCGGCCCGCGCGTCGACATGTCACTGACGACGAGCCGCCCCGGCGTCTTCGCGATCGGCAACCTGCTGCACCCCGTCGACACCGCGGACGTCGCGGCCCTGGACGGGCGGCACGTGGCTCGGTTCGTGCGGCAGTTCCTGGGCGGACAGCTGCCGCACGAGCCTGGTTACGAGCTCCTCGCCGAGGCCCCGTTCCGGTGGGTGGCCCCCCAGATCGTCCGTCTGGGAGGACCGGCGCCGTCGAGGTCACGTCTGCTCCTGTGGTGCGACGAGTTCCGCCGGTTCCCAACGGTCAGGGCCCGTCAGGGGGACCGCGAGATCGGCTCCGTGCGGGTCGCCTGGCCGGCTGCCCCCGGGCGTGTCTTCCGGGTCCCCTTCGGCCTTCTCGACGGTGCGGATCCAGTCGGGGGTGCGGTGAGGCTTGGGCTCTGAGCTCCGGTCGGCCCGGGTGGCCGTGGCGCTGCTGTTCCTGACGAACGGCGCGCTGTTCGCCAACGTGCTGCCGCGCTATCCCGAGATCAAGACCGCGCTCGACCTCACCAACTCCGAGTTCGGGCTGGCCGTGGCGGCCTTCCCGCTGGGAGCCCTGATCGCGGGGCTGGCGGCCGGGGTGCTGATCCGTCGGTTCCGGTCCTCGCGGGTCGCGGTGGCGAGCACACTGCTGCTCGGCGTGGGCGTTCTCGTCGCGGGGGTGGCTCCGACGTGGTCCGTGCTGGCCGCCTTCCTCTTCCTGGCGGGCGCGATGGACGCCATCACCGACGTCGCGCAGAACTCACACGGCCTGCGTGTCCAGGGGGTCTACGGCCGCTCGATCCTGAACTCCTTCCACGGCCTGTGGAGCATCGGCGCCGCGCTCGGTGGCCTGATGGGTGGTGCCGCAGCCGGTCTGGGAGTGCCGATCGGGGTGCACCTCGCGGTCTCCGCGGCCCTGCTCTCAGCACTGGTGCTGGGCGCCTACCGCTTCCTGCTGCCCGGCCCGGAACCCCTCGAACCGATGGCCGGCGCACCGCCCGCCGCCGGTGCGAAGGTGGTGAGCGGGCGCACTCGGCCGATGCTCGCCGTGCTGGCGGCCCTCGTGGTCATCTCGTGCAGCAACGCCGTCGTGGAGGACGCCGGCGCCTCGTGGTCGGCGCTCTACCTCGCCCACGACCTCGGCGCGTCGGCCACCGTGGCCGCCTTCGGGTTCGTGGCCCTGACGGGAACCCAGTTCGTCGGCCGGATGCTGGGCGACCGGCTCGTCGACCGCTTCGGACAACGCGCCGTCGCCCGGTTCGGTGGGCTGCTCGTCGCCAGCGGGATGGGGCTGTCCCTCGCTCTTCCGTCCGTGCCCGGGACCATCGCCGGCTTCGCCGCGGCGGGCTGGGGGATCGCCACCCTCGTGCCCGCCACCCTGGCGGCGGCCGACCGGTTGCCGGGGCTCAGGCCGGGCACGGGGATCACCATCGTCAGCTGGCTGATGCGACTGGGCTTCCTGGGCGCTCCTCCCCTTGTCGGCGCGATCGCCGACGCCAGCAGCCTGCGGGGCGGACTGCTCGTCGTACCCGTCGCGGGGGTGCTGGTGGTGCTGCTGGCCGGGGTGCTCGCTAGAGAGAAAGCAGCCGCCTCGCCCCGGTAGATACGGACATTACGTTACAAAAGGTGGTACAAGTAGCTACGCTCGAGCCATGTCGAGAGCCAGCCTCCTCCGTGCCGCCGCTCTCGCTGCGGGTGCCCTTGTCCTGGCGGGCTCCAGCGTGGTGTCGTCCGAGGCCGCTCAGTCGTCGCCGTCCCCGTCGCCGTCCCCGGCGCAGTCCCATCGCGCCTCCGAGCGAGTCTCCGTCCAGGACCAGTCGGCCCAGAGGCATGCGGCCCAGAGGCATGCGGCGAGAAGGCACGCGGCGAAAAGGCACGCGGTCGAGCACAGGCACAAGAAACCGAAGCACAAGCACCAGCGCAAGCACCGCGCGAGGCACGTGCAGCCCGCCCCGGAGCCCTCGGCCCCGAAGCCGATCGCCTCCGCTCCCACCGCTCCTGCTCCGGCGCCCGCCCCGGCTCCGGCTCCGGCGACCACGGCACCGACCAACGCCGGCAAGATCTTCAAGTGGGGCAACGCCCAGATCAACGACGAGTTCCACGGTGCGATGGCCTCCACTTGGGCGGTGAACCGGGTTGGTGTCGGCCTGGTCCGCAACCAGAACGGGATGCTGACGCTGAACACCACCGCGACGAGCGGGACCGTGACCGCCGACTGGACGGCCGGTGCTCGCCAGTACGGCCGCTGGGAGGCGCGCGTCCGGACGCGCCAGTACGGCACGAGTGCCACGCCCTACCGCGCCGTCTGGGAGCTGGTGCCCACCACCGGCGACCTGTGCTCGCGCAGCATCGTCCTCAGCGACTCGACGATCGGCCAGAACCCGGCGACCATGCACCTGCGCACCACCACCGGCGACTTCTCGGCGACCAAGGTGCTCGACCTGCGTCAGGACGTCTTCCACACCTACGCGATCGAGGTGACGCCGGACCACATCTCCTGGTTCATCGACACCTTGGTCGTGATGACCGAGCCGCGGAGCGCAGCCCGCACCGGCGCGACCTACACGGTCCGCTTCCGGATGCAGGCTCCCCCCGGAGCCCGGATGAACCAGGGCCGGATGCAGATGGACTGGGTGCGCTACTACACCCTCGAGCGCAAGAACGCCCAGTCGATCGCGGCGCCGCAGGCCAGCCTGGGCAGCTACAACGGGTCCTGCTGAGCCACGGCGATGTCTCGTCAGGGACGCAGCACGAACCTGATCCCGCTGCCACCCGAGGCCTGCCGTGGCCACACCTCCGCGATGTCCGCCAGGTCATGGACCTCGTGGGCGACCGTGAGCCCTCCCTCCGCAGCAGGGTGGAGGGTCGATCACGACGTCCACCTCCCCGGCACAAGCCGCGCGCAGCCGCTCGGACAGCGGGTCCGAGGCTTCCGGAGTGAGGACGACCTCGTCCGCACCGGCGGCCGCGGCACGGTCAGCGGCCTCCCGGGAGCGGCAGGCGGCCACGACCTGACTGGCCCCGAGCAGCCGGGCGCGCCACGTCAGCGCCATCCACGCCGCCACGGCCGAGAGACCGAGGGCCGCGAGGGCCTCGTCGGCGACGGGGCGTCCGTGGCGACGAGGTCGTGGTCCGGGACCGCGGCGTGCTCGGCCAGGCTCCCGTCACCGGGTGCCATCCCGGCCGCACCGGCGAACCACACCCGGGTGCCTGGCCCGAAGGTCTCGGACCGCTCGACGACGCCCACCCCCTGAACACCGGGGACGTAGGGCAGCGCAGGTGCTTCGAAGTACGACGTCCCCGACGCACACAGCAGGTCGAGCGGAACGAGCGGCGCGGCGGTGACCCGGACCAGGGAGCGACCGGACGAGACGGCGGCTGGTGCGTGGTGATCGGCGTACCGGGGTGGTTCGCCATGGCTGTGGAGCACGGCGGCGCGCACGTCAGGTGGCGATGTCGGGGTAGGGGAGCTCGAGGTGCTGCATCACCGCACCGTAGGCCTTCTGGTACTCCATCGGGCCGTGGTCGCGCTCGAACATGGCGATGAACAGCGTCAGCGTCAGGAACGGGTGCGCGCCCATCTCGAAGAGCGCGACGTGGTCGTGCTCGCGCAGTGCCCGCCGCTCCTCCTCGCTGAACTCCAGCCAGGTCGAACGCTCCTCCGCGATCGAGTTGAGCAGCTGGTTGGCCATCTCCCGCTCCCACCACTCGACCGTGCCGACGGGGTCCTCGCGGTAGCGCTCGACCAGTGCCGGGTCGCGGTCGACGGTGTAGAGGAACTTGTCGAGGAGGTACTTGCTCACTGCGGCGCTCCGTTCGGGTACCAGGTGAAGTAGGCCTCCATCGTGTGGAAGAGATCCAGGGAGTCGACGTGGTCGGCCTTCGCGCCCTCGCCGGCCACGCCCATCATCAGCATGAAGTCCATGAACCCGTGGGTGGCGTTGCCCGGTTGGTGCAGGCTGTCGAGCGTCACCTCGGCGAGGCAGCCCTCGATGTCCCCGCTGGCGATCCACTCCACCGCCTTGCGGTCGAACTCCGGGTCGGGGCCGTGCTCGCCGAACTGGCGTGGTCCACCGAGCTCCAGCGACAGGTGGCCGGTTCCGATGATCGCCACCCTGAGGTTCTCGGGCCAGGACTCCACCAGCTCGCGAATGGTCCGGCCCAGCTGCACGAACCGCTTGGGCTGGGGCAGCGGCGGAGCGAAGATGTTGGTGTAGATCGGCACGATCGGCAGGTCCGCCTCCGGCCGCAGCGTGATGATCGGGCAGGTGATGCTGTGGTCGATCCGCAGCTCGTTGCTGAAGGCCAGGTCGAACCCGGCGTCCAGGCCGCTGCGCAGCAGGTGACCGGACAGGTCCTTGTCGCCGGTCATGTGCATCCGCGGCAGGCCGAACTCGCGCTGCTCGTTGTACCAGTTGGCGTCGTAGTGCTCGGCGTGGCC
>JBKJON010000474.1:0-2641 GCA_046595715.1 Marmoricola sp. | reverse complement strand
CGAGCGCGGCGCACCGCTCGACGTGACGCAGGAACTCGTGTCCCAGACCGCGGCCCTCGCTGGCGCCCTCGATCAGGCCGGGGACGTCGGCGACGGTGAAGGTCGTCTCCCCCGCGCGCACGACGCCGAGGTTGGGCACCAGCGTCGTGAACGGGTAGTCGGCGATCTTGGGCCGGGCCCGCGAGATCGCGGCGATCAGGCTCGACTTCCCGGCGCTGGGAAAGCCCACCAGACCGATGTCGGCGACGACCTTCAGCTCGAGCCGGATCTCCAGCTCGTCCCCGGGCTCGCCGAGCAGCGCGAAGCCTGGCGCCTTGCGCTTGGACGAGGCCAGGGCGGCGTTGCCCAGCCCACCGCGACCGCCCTGGGCGATCACCAGCTCGGTGCCGGGACCCACCATGTCGGCCAGGACGCCACCGACGGCGTCACGGACCACGGTGCCGTCCGGGACCGGCAGCACTAGATCGGAGCCGCGACCGCCGTTGCGGAAGGCCCCCGCACCGTGCCCGCCGTTGTCGGCCTTGCGCTTGGGGCTGTGGTGGTAGTCGATCAGCGTCGTGACGTCGGTGTCGACGCGCAGGATCACCGAGCCCCCCGAGCCGCCGTTGCCGCCGTCGGGTCCGCCGAGCGGACGGAACTTCTCCCGAAGCACCGAGGCCACGCCGTGGCCGCCCCGGCCCGCTGCGACGTGCAGCGAGACCTGGTCGACGAAACTGGGCACAGCCATGGGAGCTCCTGGTCTAGCAAAATGGGACGAAGGGCGTCCCGTGCGCGGGACGCCCTTCGGCGAAGCAGGGGTGGGTGAGCGTCAGCTCACTCGCCCGGGACGATGTTGACGACCCGGCGACCACGACGACTGCCGAACTCGACCGCCCCGGCCTCGAGGGCGAAGAGGGTGTCGTCACTGCCACGACCCACGCCGTTGCCCGGGTGGAAGTGGGTGCCTCGCTGGCGCACGATGATCTCGCCGGCGTTGACCAGCTGGCCGCCGTAGCGCTTGACGCCGAGACGCTGGGAGTTGGAGTCGCGACCGTTCTTGGTGGACGCCGCGCCCTTCTTGTGTGCCATGTGAGTGGCCTTGCTCGAGCAGAGGTGGATGAGCCGTCAGGGCCGTCGACCCGACCGGGTGGATCAGAGGGAGATGTCGGTGACCTTGACCTGCGTGTACTTCTGGCGGTGCCCCTGGCGCTTCTTGTAGCCGGTCTTGTTCTTGAACTTCTGGATCACGATCTTGGGACCCTTGGTCCGGCCGAGGACCTCGACGGTCACTCCAGCCTTGTCCAGGCCGGTCGCGGTGACCTGGTCGCCGTCGACGACCATGACGACGGGGAGGGTCAGCGACTCACCTACACCGGTCTCGATCTTGTCGATCTCGATGACATCGCCCACAGCAACCTTCTGCTGCTTGCTGCCAGCGCGCACAACTGCGTACACGGCGGACTCACTCTCCTCGGGTCTACTACGACGTTGGAAGTTTCAGACTGCGTCAGCGCACTTCCACCGACGACGGGCGTCGGGGGCGCGATCCGCGCAGATGGATGGGTGTGCGTGAGCACACCGAGGACCAACTTTACGGGCACGCGGGTCGCAGGGTCAAAACGGCCCCCACCCCGAGGCTCACGCAGGCGTGAGCCGCCGGGCTCGCGAGCGTCATCGCTTGCGAGATCCCTTGCGCTTGACCGGCACGTGCGACAGGGAGAACCCGTTGCCCGCGTCGTCCTCACCCTCGCCGGTTCCGCCCTCCGGGCCGTCTTCTTCGGACTCGTCGCGGGGCCACGTCGGGTCGGCGTTGACGCCGTCCTCGTCGTCGGCCCGCGGGTCGGGCTCCGCGACCGGCGCCTCGGTCGAGATCGGGTCGCTGAGCGGGCTATGGTCCTCCGCTCCCACCTCGGGGGCGTGACCCGGTGAGGCTGGCTCGACCGGGATGGCGACGGGCTCGGCCGACGGAGCGGACTCGCTTCCGACGCCGGAGGTCGGCGCCGCATCGTTCAGCCCACTGGGCGGACCGGCCGGGCGCCGCGCCGTGCGACGTCGGGTGCTGGTGACCACCCGCGGGGCAGCCGCGGGAGCCGGCTCCTCGCCGGGTGTCTCGACGGCGTCGGGCACAGCCGGGGTCTCCTCGGGCGTCGCCGTCTCGGAGGGAACGTTCTGCGGCTCCGGGATGGTGCCGGTCGGTCGCCCGATCACGGCCTGCTCGACCGGGGGCTCGGCCTCGACCTGCGCTTCGACCGAAACCTCCACCGGGGCTTCCGGCTGGGCTTCCGGCTGGGCTTCCGGCTGGACCGCCACCGGGGATTCCGGCTGGCTGACCGGTTGGGCCTCGACCTGCTCCGTCTCGTTCGCGTCCGCGGACTCGTCGTCCTGCTTCTCCTGTGGACGGATCTTGGCGAGATCGGCCGGTGAGGGCTTGACCGCCGCTCCCAAGTTGCCGTTCCCGCCCCCGTTGCCGCCGTCATTGCCACGACCGCCACCACGGTTGCGGCCCCCACGCCCACGACCGCGTCCACGCGAGTCGTCGTCGTCGGGACCGGTGCCGGCCTCGACCGGGTGCTCGTGGACGACCAGGCCGCGGCCCTTGCAGGCGTCGCAGTCGGTGCTGAAGGCCTCGACGAGGCCGGTGCCGATGCGCTTGCGCGTCATC
>JBKJON010000404.1:0-3097 GCA_046595715.1 Marmoricola sp. | reverse complement strand
TGGCGGCGGAGAAGGCGTCGTTGTCGGTGCCTTCGTCCTCCAGCAGCTTCTTCAGCGCGTCGACATCGGTCTGGACCTCGCTCTTCACGTCCTCGGGCAGCTTCTCGTCGTTCTCGGAGAGGAACTTCTCGGTCGAGTAGACCAGCGAGTCAGCCTGGTTGCGCGACTCGACGGCCTCGCGACGCTTGGCGTCCTCCTCGGCATACTGCTCTGCATCCCGGACCATCTTCTCGATGTCGTCCTTGGACAGGGCACTGCCGCCAGAGATCGTCATCGACTGCTCCTTGCCCGTGCCCTGGTCCTTGGCGGAGACGTGCACGATGCCGTTGGCGTCGATGTCGAAGGTGACCTCGATCTTGGGCACGCCGCGCGGGGCCGGGGGGAGGCCGGTGAGCTCGAAGTTGCCCAGGGGCTGGTTCTGCCCCCACATCTGACGCTCTCCCTGGGCGACCTTGATCTCGACCGACGGCTGGTTGTCGTCGGCGGTCGTGAAGACCTCCGAGCGCTTGGTCGGGATCGTGGTGTTGCGCTCGATCAGCGTGGTCATCACGCCGCCCTTGGTCTCGATGCCGAGGCTCAGCGGGGTGACGTCGAGGAGCAGGACGTCCTTGACCTCCCCCTTGAGCACGCCGGCCTGCAGCGCGGCACCGATGGCCACGACCTCGTCGGGGTTGACGCCCTTGTTGGGCTCCTTGCCACCGGTGAGCTCACGGACGACGTCTGCCACGGCGGGCATCCGGGTCGAGCCGCCGACGAGCACGACGTGGTCGATCTTGCTCACGTCGAGGCCGGCGTCCTTGATGACCTGCCGGAAGGGCGACTTGGTGCGCTCGAGCAGGTCGGCGGTGAGCTTCTGGAACTCGCTGCGGGTCAGCTTCTCCTCGAAGTGCAGCGGCCCTGACTCCCCGTGGGTGATGTAGGGCAGGTGAACCGTCGTCTCGCTGGAGGAGGAAAGCTCGATCTTCGCCTTCTCGGCAGCCTCGTTGAGGCGCTGCAGCGCGATCTTGTCCTTGCTCAGGTCGACCCCGTTGTTGCCCTGGAACTTCTTGACCATCCAGTCGACGACCTTCATGTCCCAGTCGTCACCACCGAGGTGGTTGTCACCGCTGGTCGCCTTGACCTCGACCACGCCCTCACCGATCTCGAGCAGGGACACGTCGAAGGTGCCACCACCGAGGTCGAAGACGAGGATCGTCTGGTCGGCGTCGCCCTTGTCCAGGCCGTAGGCCAGGGCAGCAGCCGTGGGCTCGTTGACGATGCGCAGCACCTTGAGGCCGGCGATCTCGCCCGCCTCCTTGGTCGCCTGGCGCTGCGAGTCCGAGAAGTACGCCGGCACGGTGATCACGGCGTCGGTCACGGTCTCGCCGAGGTAGGACTCGGCGTCGCGCTTGAGCTTCTGCAGCACGAAGGCGCTGATCTGCTGGGGGGTGAAGTCCTTGTCGTCGATCTTGACGGACCAGTCCGTGCCCATGTGGCGCTTGACGGACCTGATCGTGCGGTCGACGTTGGTGACGGCCTGCCGCTTGGCGACCTCACCGACGAGGACCTCGCCGGACTTGGCGAAGGCCACCACGGACGGGGTCGTCCGGTTGCCTTCGGCGTTCGCGATGACGGTGGGTTCTCCACCTTCGAGGACGGACACGACGGAGTTCGTCGTGCCCAGGTCGATACCGACCGCTCGTGCCATGTGTCTCTACCTCCGTGTCGATGCGTCTCTGGGTCCGTTCGGGACGTGACGCATGCTGGTCTTCTGCCTGTGCCGTGTCAAACAAGTTGAGTGGCTTGCACTCAAGTCTGCACGATGGCTCCAACCGCGCACCACCGCCCCTTGTTCCCGTCCGACCCCGAAATGTCGGAGAAAGTCTGCCGCCCGCTCCTGCGGCCCCGGAAGGGCGGTCCGAAGCGCGGTCCGACCGGCGGTCCGACGGGCGATCGACCGGGTGGCCCCTCGCCGCGGGCCGTCATCGCGCGCGCGATGACGATCACCGAGGGCGCGGTGGAGAAGTACCCCGCCTGCCCCTTCGCCGAGCTCGGGCCGCTCCCCGACGAGACAGGACACCGACGGGTGCGTGTCGTCCTCACCTGGCTGTAACGCGACTGAGTCCCACCAGGGTCCACCGGAGTGTTCCCGCTGGGTCAACAAATCACCAGGACAGTTCTCAAACCGCCGCCCCAGAGGGCAGGCTGAACCCATGGCCACCCCCACGACCGTCGTCCTGTTCGGTGCCTCCGGAGACCTCGCGCAGCGCAAGCTCCTCCCCGGACTGCTGCACCTGTTCCAGTCCGGCCTCCTCCCGGAGGTCCAGGTGGTCGGTACGTCTCTCGACGAGCACGACCGCGACTCGTTCGTCGAGTTCACCCAGAAGGCCATCACCGAGTTCGGCGGGGAGGGACCGGACCCGGGGGGCTGGGCGGAGTTCTCCAAGCGCCTGCGCTGGGCGCCGGGCGCCGGTGGGGCTGAGGCGCTGCGGTCGACGGTGGCCGAGGCGGAGGCGGAGTTCGGGACCGACGAGCTGCGCCGGCTGCACTACCTGAGCGTCCCGCCGAAGGCCGCCCTATCGGTGGTGCACCTGCTCAAGGACGCCGACCTGGTAGAGCGGAGCCGGATCATCATGGAGAAGCCGTTCGGCACCGACCTCGCCTCGGCGAAGAAGCTGAACAGAGCGCTGCACGAGGTCTTCGACGAGGAGCAGATCTTCCGCATCGACCACTTCCTGGGCAAGGAAGCCGCCCAGAACATCCTGGCGTTCCGCTTCGCCAACGGACTGTTCGAGCCGATCTGGCACCGCAACCACATCGACCACGTGCAGATCGACGTGCCCGAGGAACTCGGCCTCGCACAGCGCGGAGACTTCTATGAGGCCACCGGTGCCTACCGCGACATGGTCGTGACGCACCTGTTCCAGGTGTTGGCCTTCACCGCGATGGAGCCTCCGACGGCCCTCGAGCCGTATGCGATCGGCGAGGAGAAGAACAAGGTCTTCCGTTCGATGCTGCCGATCGAGCCGCACGACGTCGTCCGCGGCCAGTACCTCGGCTACCGCGACGTCAAAGGCGTGGCACCCGATTCCGAGACCGAGACCTTCATCGCGCTCAA
>JBKJON010000393.1:0-6066 GCA_046595715.1 Marmoricola sp. | reverse complement strand
GTTCGGGGACAACTGGGAGCCGCGCCTGGCCCAGTTCCTGGCCTTTCTTCGACGACGACTGACCGGCGACTTCACCGTCGACGACTACGGCTTCGACGAGGAGGTCACCGAGCGCTTCCTGCTGGCAGCGATGCGGCCGATCGCGAAGAAGTGGTTCCGTATCGAGGTGCTCGGCGCGGAGAACATCCCGGTCGACGGCGGCGCCCTGGTGGTCTCCAACCACTCCGGCACCGTTCCCGTCGACGGCATGATGACCGCGGTCAGCATCCGCGACCACACGGGTCGGTTCCTGCGTCCCCTCGGCGCGGATCTCGTCTTCCGGCTGCCCGTCATCGGCGACCTCGCGCGCAAGGGGGGCGCCACCCTTGCCTGCAACGAGGACGCCGAGCGGATGCTGAGGGGCGGCGAGCTCGTCGGCGTCTGGCCCGAAGGCTTCAAGGGCATCGGCAAGCCGTTCAGCGAGCGCTACAAGCTCCAGCGCTTCGGCCGGGGTGGGTTCGTCTCGGCTGCGATCCGGACCGGCGTGCCCATCATCCCGACCTCGGTCGTGGGGGCCGAGGAGATCTACCCGCTCGTGGGCAACATCCCCTCGCTCGCGCGTCTGCTCGGCATCCCCTACCTGCCGATCACCCCGTTGTTCCCGCTCCTCGGACCGCTGGGCCTGGTGCCGCTGCCGTCCAAGTGGCTGATCGAGTTCGGTGAGCCGATCCGCACCGACGACTACGACGCGGGCGCGGCTGACGACCCGATGCTGGTCTTCAACGTCACCGACCAGGTGCGGGAGTCCATCCAGCAGACGCTCTACACGCTGCTGATGAAGCGGAAGTCCGTCTTCTCCTAGACCGACGGGTCCCTCAGGGGAGGAGCCCGTTCACGGTGTCGTCCACCGTGTCGGTCAGGTCCTTGATGACCGGTGCGAGCGGGGTCTTGTCCTGGGGGAGGGTGTCCTGGGTGATCGTGCCCGTCACGCTGTTGACCGTCCCGGTCACTCCGGTGACGAGGTCCTTGACCACGGCGCCGGTGCTGACCACGACGGGCGCGAGCCGGCCGTCCCTGGTCAGGGTGTTGACCACCGGGGTCTCGCGGGCCACGAGCTCGGGGTCCTTGGCCGCCTCGGCGCGGTCGGCGAGCTCCTGGGCGGTGAGGATCTCCCCGGCAGACTTCTCGGCCGCCTTCTGGAGGCGGGAGATCCGGGCCAGTCGCTCGGCGTCGAAGTCAGCGATGTCGGCACCGGCCTGCGCGACCGGACGGGAGAGCAGGTGGTCGACGGTGGCGGCGCCGGCCCCGGCACTGAGCGTGGCGGGGGTAAGCACCGCTGCCCGCGGGCTGCATTCGGCACACAGGGCACGGGCCTGGCTGTCGATGTCGGCGAGGGTGTCGGCGGCGTCGACGAGCAGGTCGTCGGTCGGGCGGGAGGTGCCGAAAAGGCTCTCAATCACGTCCATCTGCTGGGCGGCGAACGTGCGGACGGACCGGATGTCCTCGGTGTCGCCACCGTCCTCGTAGGCCGCGAACAGCCGGTCCGAACCGGAGGTGGCATCGCTGCGGAAGGCCTCGATCGTCTGCGCGACCAGGGCGTCCTCGGGGTTGCCCCGGGCCTGCAGCGAGCGCACCTCGGCAAGACGGGTGGCGGCCCGGCCGAGCAGGGCGTTGCCCTTGTCGGCGTTGCCGAACTTCACGGCCGTGCCGATCTGCTCCACGCCGCGCTTGACCGGGTAGAGGGCCTCACCGGGCAGGGAGCCGGAGGCCGCTACGGCCAAGCCGGCGCTGCCGCCGACGATGACCAACGCAGCGGCCATGGTGCCGAGGCGGCGGTTGCGCCTGGCCCGGGTGGGCTCGAGGCGGCGTACGACGGCCGGCGCCGCCACCAGCTCGGTCTCGGCCGCGGTCATCAGGCGCGACCGGAGGTCACCCACGAAGTCGGCTCGGGGCACGACCTCGGGCTGGGCGCGCAGCACGACGACCGTGTCGAGCAGCTCGGCGTAACGCTCGGAGACTGCAGCGGTCGCCGTACCTCCGAGAACCTGGTCGAACTCCTCGGCCGCGCGCTTGGCGGGGAAGAGGGGCGTCATGAGTGCGTTCCTGGGATGTGGAGGTTCGTGTCGTGTCGCTCAGCCGGGTCGCGGCGGGTCGGCGTGCACCCTGTCCTCCACCACAACGAGGGTGCGGCGAGCGAGGTTATGGCGTTGTGAGAGTTTCCCACGGTGGACACCTCAGCGCATTCCCTCGGGCAGGACCTTGGCCAGGTTGCGGACCCCCCGCAGCTGCAGCTGCTTGACCGCCCCGGCGCTGCGACCGAGCACCTGGGAGGTCTCGGCGATGGAGAGGCCCTGCAGGAAACGCATCACCAGGCACTCCCGCTGCTCGGTCGGGAGTGAGTGCAGCGCCTCGAGCAGCGCCTCGTTCGTGAGCGAGGCGAGCACGGCGGTCTCGGGCCCCTCGGTGGTGGTGTCGAGGGTGCTCATGTCCTCGGTGGTGGTCTCGAGGCGGGTACGGCCGGCCTTGAAGTGGTCGGTGGTCAGGTTGCGGGCGATGGTCATGAGCCAGGCGCCGAAGTCCTTCCCCTGCCAGCGGAAGGTGCTCATGGAGCGCAGCGCGCGGAAGAACGTCTCGGCGGTGAGGTCCTCGGCGAGCTGGACTGCGCCGAGCCGGTAGTAGAGGAAGCGGTAGACGCTGGCGTGGTAGTGGTCGTAGAGCTGGCCGAAGGCCTCGGAGTCACCCTGCCGGGCGAGCTCGACCAGCGCGATCAGCCGGCTGCCTTCGGCCTCGTCGGCCGCCGAGGAGGTGGCCAGCGCGGAGTCGTCGTCGTGCTGTCCCGAGCGGGGGCTGGGCGTGGTCTGGTCGGCGCGCTCGCTGGTCTGGCTCAGCAGCCAGTGGGCGCGCCGTGCGGGCTCGTACGCCGACGGCACGGACGGGTGGGTGGGGCCGGGGCAAGGTCGGGGTGCGAGTACCTCCGCCAGCGCACGACGCAGCGCGTCGAGACCGCGCTGAAGCTCGTGATCACCCATAGACATCCCTGCCGCCAGCTTCCGGCTGCCCTCCAACCTGCGTCGATGCTACGTGGCAGTAGCCTGCTTGTGAACCGGTCCCTGACCCGTTTCGCGGGCTCGGTTCACGGCCTTGGAGCAGCCTCGCCGAGACGCGTTTGCGCTGGTCAGGTGACCTTCCGCCGGATCGCCACCCCGGCGGCCGCGGTCCCCGCCACCGCGCCCGCGAGCGCCGCTGTGAACAGCCCGGCGCGGGCGGCCTTGCGTGCGGTCCGGTAGTCACGGATGCGCCAGCCGTTGGACCGGGCGTACTCCCGCAGGCGCGCATCCGGGTTGATGGCGCACGGGTCGCCGACCTCGCTGAGCATTGGCAGGTCGTTGTAGGAGTCGGAGTACGCCGAGCAGCGGGCCAGGTCGAGCCCGAACCGCTCGGCCAGCTGTCGGACGGCGACGGCCTTGGCCGAGCCGTGCAGCATCTCGCCGACGAGGGCGCCGGTGTAGACGCCGTCGACGTGCTCGGCGACCGTGCCGAGGGCGCCGGTCAGGCCGAGCCTGCGGGCGATGATCGTGGCGATCTCGATCGGGGCGGCCGTGACCAGCCATACCCGCTGTCCCTCGTCGAGGTGCAGCTGGGCCAGGGCGCGGGTGCCGGGCCAGATCCGGTGGGCCATCCGCTCGTCGAAGATCTCCTCGCCCAGCTCCTCCAGCTCGGCCACCGTGTGACCGGCGATGAAGGAGAGTGCCGAGGCGCGGGCGTCGGCCACGTGCTCGGGATCCTCGACGCCGACGAGCCGGAAGTAGGCCTGCTTCCAGGCGGCGCCGAGGATGTCCTTGGTGGTGAAGAACTCGCGACGGTGGAGGCCGCGGGCGAGGTGGAAGATCGAGGCCCCCTGCATCACCGTGTTGTCCACGTCGAAGAACGCCGCCGAGGTCGAGTCGGCCTCGATGCTGAGGGCACTCTCGACCTCCGCGATCGCGGCGGCAGCCTCGCCCGCCAGCTGCGAGCGGCGCTTGAGGTTGGGCGGCCGCGGGGACGGCTTGCGTCCCGGTTTGCTGCTCGGCGGCGGAGGGGTCACCTCTCCACACTAGGGGCTGGGGGACGCTGGGTCCCAGTCATCGACCCAGTCATCGAGCCAGTCATAGGACCAGCTCATGAACCCAGCCCCGACCCGGTTCGTGGACGCACCACGGCGGGTGGTCATCCGGGGAGCGGGAGAGCCCGTCGACCGGCAGGTCCCATGTGCGAGACTCGCCCGATGGACTCCAACGTCGCCGAGCTGTTGAGCCGGGCGGCCACCCAGGAGCCGGACAAGACTGTCCTCTCGGAGGCAGCGACAGGTCGCACGATCACCTGCAGCGGTCTCGACGACCTCGTGCAGCGCGTGGTGCAGGGCCTCTCTGACGCCGGAATGATCGCCGGCTACCGGGTGATGATCGCGACCGGGAACAGCATCGAGTTCGTCGGGGCCTACCTCGGAGCACTCCGGGCCGGCATGGTCGTCGTACCCGTGAACCCGCGCAGCGCCACCGGCGAGCTGATCCGGATGCTGGCCGACTCGGGCACCCGCATGGTGATCGCCGACTCCTCGACCATCTCGTCGGTCCGCGAGGCCGCCGGCGACCGCGGCGAGGCGATGGAGGCAGCCGGCTACGAACCGGCCGCCCGCCCGCGCATCGTCACCGTTGGCACGACGCTCCTACCGGGCGAGCGGGGCTGGGACCAGCTGATCGCGACCCGTGGCCGGCCCCTGCCCGCGCGGGTCGACCCCGAGAGCCTGGCCGTGCTGCTCTACACGAGTGGCACCTCGGGCCGCCCGCGGGCCGCGATGCTCTCTCACCGCGCCCTGCTCGCCAACGTCGAGCAGGTGGCCCAGGTCGACCCGCAGATGATCACCGGCCGCGACGTCGTCCTCGGGGTGCTCCCGCTCTTCCACGTCTACGGGCTCAACGCCGTGCTCGGCCAGGTGCTCCGGCAGCAGTCGCGGCTGGTGCTCGTCGACGGCTTCGACCCGGAGGGGTCGCTCGACATCATCGAGGACGAGGCGATCTCGGTGGTGCCGGTGGCCCCGCCCGTGTTCGCCTACTGGATGCAGCTGCCCGGCCTCGAGGACCGGCTCGGTCCGGTGCGGCTGGTGCTCAGCGGCTCGGCTCCGCTCGATCCCGACCTGACCGCGGAGTTCACCGCCCGGACCAACGTCGAGGTCCACCAGGGCTACGGCCTCACCGAGGCTGCGCCCGTCGTCACCTCCACGCTCTGCAGCAAGCGGGTCGTCCCGCGGTCGGTGGGGGCCGCGCTGCCCGGCATCGACATCCGACTGGTCGACGAGAACGGCCGCGAGCCGCGCGACGAGGACGGTGGCGAGATCCACATCCGCGGCGCCAACCTGTTCTCGGGCTACTGGCCCGACGGCGCCGACGGCCCGGACGACGACGGTTGGTGGCCGACCGGGGACGTCGGCTACCTCGACCCGACCGGTGACCTCTACCTGGTCGACCGGGTCAAGGAGCTGGTGATCGTCTCCGGGTTCAACGTCTACCCCAGCGAGGTCGAGGACGTCATCGCCGAGCTCCCCGACGTGGCCGAGGCAGCGGTGATCGGCGTCCACGACGACCTCACCGGTGAGGCGGTGGTGGCCTACGTGAAGGCGAGCGCCGCCGGTGCCAGCGACGCCCTCGAGTCGGTCGTGCGTCGGCACTGCGAGGAGCGGCTCGCCCGCTTCAAGCAGCCCTCGGTGATCCACGTGGTCGACCAGCTGCCCTACACGCCCACGGGCAAGGTGCAGAAGGGCCGGCTCCGCGCGACCGAGCGTCGTCGTGCGTTGGGCCTGCTGGAGAGCACGTGACCGCCCGCGTCACCCTGTACACCAAGCCCGGCTGCCATCTCTGCGAGGACGCCCGCGTGGTCATCGAGCGGGTGTGCGCCGACCTCGGCACGTCCTACGACGAGGTCGACGTCACCACCTCGCCGGAGCTGATGAGTGCCTACGGCGAACAGATCCCCGTCACCTTCGTCGACGGCTCCCAGCACGACTTCTGGCGGGTCGACGAGGCCCGGCTGCGGCGCGCGCTCGGCTGAGCC
>JBKJON010000331.1:0-2747 GCA_046595715.1 Marmoricola sp. | reverse complement strand
CAGCTCGTCGCGGCCATCCTCGACGTGGCCAACTCGGTCGCGGCGCCGCTGCGCGAGAAGTCGGCGGTGCCTGTCCAGAAGCTCGATGCACGTCCTGGGGCCGGTACCGGGGTGGTCGACGTCGCCCGTGTCCTGACAGCCCCTGCGGAGGCCGCCCTGGTCGCCCAGTGGATCTCTGACCGTAGGGCGGCCGGGGCCAGGTCAGCCGCAGTCCTGTGCCGCAAGCGATCCCAGTTTGCCGCGATCATCGACGCCTTCGAGGCCCGCACCATCCCCTACGAGGTCGTGGGGCTCGGCGGCCTGCTGCTGACCCCAGAGGTCGAGGACATCACCTCGCTGCTCCACGTCGTGCACGACCCCACCCGCGGCGACCAGCTGATGCGGCTGCTCACCGGGCCGCTGTGTCGTCTCGGGGCCGCCGACCTCGACGGGCTGATGGCCTGGGCCCGGCACCAGCAGGACGTCCGCCAGCAGCAGGACGTCCGCCACCGCGAAGCGAGCGGCGGACCAGCTCCTGTCCACGACCAGTCACCGGACAGCGCCGACAGGGTGAGCCTCGTCGAGGCAGTCGACGACCTGCCGCCGCTCGGTTGGCGCAGCCGTGACGACAAGGCTGTCAGCGACGTCGCCCTCCACCGGCTCGTCGGTCTGCAGCACGCCGTCCGCCGACTGCGTTCGCTGAGCAGTCTGCCGCTGGCCGACCTCGTCGGAGAGGCGGAGCGCGCCCTCGGACTCGACATCGAGGTGCTGGCCCGCGAGGGCTACACCCCTGCCGCGGCCAGGGCCCACCTCGACGCCTTGGCCGACGTCGCCGCCACCTTCACCATCAGTGCGGACCGCCCCAACCTCGGTGGGTTCCTGGCCTGGCTCACTGCAGCCCTCAAGGAGGAGCGCGGGCTCGACAAGGGCTACATCGAAGCCTCCACCGACGCCGTACAGATCCTGACCGTGCACGCCGCCAAGGGACTGGAATGGGAGGCCGTGGCCGTTCCCGGACTGGTGGAGGGCTCGTTCCCCGCCCTGTCGTCGGCGGCGAGCAAGGTCGGTGACGACGGCACCTGGACCTTGTCCACCCCCAAGGGGCGTGGCTGGATCGCCGGTCTGCAGGACGGCGGCATCCCCTACGCCCTGCGCGGCGACGTGTCGGGTCTGCCCCACCTGGACTGGCCCGGAGCCCAGGACTGGAAGGACATCGACGCGCGCGTCGAGGCGTTCCTGCTGGAGAGCGGCCAGCACGGGGTCGCCGAGGAGCGCCGACTGGCCTACGTCGCCTTCACCCGGGCCAAGACCCACATGCTGCTCACGGCTCCGGTGTGGACCGACGGGAAGACGCCGAGGGTGACGTCGCGTTTCCTCCTCGAGGTCGTCGACGACACCAGCCTGCCGGTGCGCCGGCTGGAGTGGGCCGACCTGCCGGATCCCCTCGACCCCGAGGCGATCAAGAACCCCGCGACCGCCGACGTCGTCTCGGTGCAGTGGCCCGCTGATCCGCTGGAGGTGCGCCGCAAGGCACTCGCCGACGGGGCCCGAGCCGTGGAGGCCGCGATCGAGGCGTATGACGCCGGGGCGCCTCCGGACGACGTGCCTGACCAGGGCCGGTCGCCCGTCCCGGGCGAGGAGCTCAGCGTGCTCGAGGAGCTGGACCTGCTGCTCGAGGAACGTCGTCGGCTCTCGACCCGCAGCGACGTCACGGTGCTGCTGCCCCGGCACCTGTCCGCCTCGGCGGTGGTGTCGCTGGCCCAGGACCCCGACCGGTTCGCCTCGGCGCTGCGCCGACCCATGCCCGAGCCCCCGGCGCTCGCGGCCCGCCGAGGGACGGCCTTCCACGCCTGGGTCGAACAGCACTACGCCAAGGCCGCCATGGTCGACATCATCGACCTGCCGGGGAGCGCCGACGACGACCCGGGTGACGATGCCGAGCTACCGACGATGAAGGAGCGGTTCCTGGCCAGCGAGTGGGCCGGGCGGGTGCCCAGCGAGATCGAGATCGCCGTCGAGACGGTCATCGACGGGATCGCTGTCCGAGGCCGCATCGATGCCGTCTTCCCGCGCCAGCAGGGCGGTTTCAGCGTCGTCGACTGGAAGACCGGGGCCAAGCCGAGCGGTGCGGCCGGACGCATCCGTGCGCTGCAGCTCGCTGCCTACCGCGTCGCTTTCGCCCGACTGCGTGGGCTGGAGCTCGACGACGTCGATGCCGCGTTCTACTACGCGGGGACCGGCGAGACCGTGTGGCCCGAGCTGCCGGACGACGATGACCTCGCCGCCGTGTTGGCCCAGGTGCCCGAGTAGCCGCCCCTACCGGTCAGCGGTGGGTGTAGCCGGGCTCGTGCTCGGACCCAGCCTCGTCGTGGTCGCCGTCCACCTCGTCCTCGTCGTGGTCGCCGTCCTCGTCCTCGTCGAACTCGAGCTCGGCACGCTCCGAGGGGACGTCGCGACGGACCGGGATCTCCGTCGTGGCGTCACCGCGCTGCTGCCCGGGGTACTCGCCCTCAAGGGCGTCCTCGTCCTCTGCGCGGTACTCGTTCTCGGCGCCGTCCTCGTCCTCCGCCGTGCCACTCTGCTCCAGGCCGGCCTCGGTCTCGTCGGCGTCCTCGATCTCGATCTCGACCCGGTCTTCGTCCGTGGCGGGGGCTTGCCGAGCCTCGGCCTCGTCATCGCCCAGGTCGTCCGGAGCGACCGCCGCCTCGGCTTCCTCCTCCTCGTCGGCGGTGCGAGCGAACATCACCGCGACGTCCTCGTCGTCGTCG
>JBKJON010000016.1:0-3996 GCA_046595715.1 Marmoricola sp. | reverse complement strand
CGTCTTCACCCCGCGCGGCGACGTCATCCCGCTGCCCGTGGGCGCGACGCCGGTCGACTTCGCCTACGCCGTGCACACCGAGGTCGGCCACCACACCATCGGCTCACGCGTCAACGGTCGCCTGGTGCCGCTGGAGTCGTCCCTGGAGAACGGCGACGTCGTCGAGGTCTTCACCTCCAAGTCCCCCAACGCCGGCCCCACCCGCGACTGGCTGACGTTCGTGAAGTCGCCGCGCGCCAAGAGCAAGATCCGCCACTGGTTCACCAAGGAACGCCGCGAAGAGGCGATCGAGCACGGCAAGGAGCAGATCGGCAAGCTCCTGCGCAAGGAGGGGCTGCCGCTCAAGCGGGTGATGACCCACGAGTCGCTGACCCAGGTCGCCAACGAGCTGCGGGTCCCGGACGTCACCGCGCTGTACGCCGCCGTGGGCGAGGGCAACCTGGGAGCCCAGACCGTCGTCCGCAAGGTCATCGAGGTCTCGGGCGGCAGTGAAGGAGCCGCCGAGGACCTGGCGGAGGCCGTGAACATCACCCGGCCGCGCCGCCGGGGCCACGCGGCACAGGACTCCGGTGTGGTCGTCAAGGGAGCCACCGACGTGCTGGTCAAGTTCGCCCGCTGCTGTACGCCGGTGCCGGGCGACGAGATCCTGGGCTTCGTCACCCGGGGCGACGGGATCTCGGTGCACCGCCGCGACTGCACGAACGCCACCCAGCTGCTCGGCCAGCCGGAGCGGCTGGCCGAGGTCGAGTGGGCGCCGAGCTCGCAGTCGACCTTCCTGGTGCAGATCATGGTGGAGGCTCTCGACCGCGCTCGGCTGCTCTCCGACATCACGATGGTGCTTTCGGACCAGCACGTGAACATCCTCTCGGCCACCCTCAACACCAGCCGCGACCGTGTGGCCAAGACCAGGTTCGCCTTCGAGATGGGCGACCCCAAGCACCTCGGCGCCATCCTCAAGGCCGTCCGCCAGGTCGATGGCGTCTTCGACACCTACCGGGTCACCCAGTAGCTCGACCGGGCACTTCTGGTCCGCCTGAGCGCGGCGACCGGGCAGTTGGGGTCCGCCTGGGCGCGGCGAGCGGGCGGTTGGGGTCCGCGTGAGCGCGGCGAGCGGGCAGTTGGGGTCCGCCTGAGCGCGGCGAGCGGGCACTTGAGGCTCGCGTGTTCACCTGAGGTCGTGACGCGAGTGCCCGGTCATCGTCGTACGGCGTGACGCGAGTGCCCGCTCAGCGTCGTACGGCGTGACGCGAGTGCCCGGTCAGCTGAACTCGGAGGAGGCCTTGCGGGCCATCTCGAGGAACGACTGTCGCGAGGCGAGGTTCTCCTCGAGGTCCTTGACCTGCTTCTCGTTCCCCTCGGCGTGGGCCTTCTCCAGGTCGCCCTCGATCCCGGCGATGGCGCGCTCGAGCTGACCGAGCAGGTCGTCGGCTCGCGCCGACTTCTCGGGGTCGCTGCGCTTCCACTTGTCGTCCTCGATGGAGCGGATGGCCGTCTCGACCTTGCGGATGCGGGCCTCGAGGGGCTTGATGTCGTCGCGGGGCACCTTGCCGGCAGCGTCCCAGCGGTCGCTGATGTCCCGGAAGAGCCGCTTGGCGGTGTCCACGTCCTTGACCGGCAGCAGCGCCTCGGCCTCGACGAGCAGCTCGCGCTTCTTCTCCGCGTTGGCGGCGAACTCCTTGTCCTGCTCGGCGTTGGCGGCATCCCGGGCTCCGAAGAACGCGTCCTGGGCCGTGCGGAAGCGCTGCCAGAGGTCCTCCTCGACGTCGCGCGGGGCAGCACCGGCCGACTTCCACTCCTGCATCAGGGACCGGTAGCGCGTCGAGGTGGGACCCCATTCGGTGGAGTCGCTGAGCGACTCGGCCTCCTTGAGCAGGCGCTCCTTGACCACGCGGGCACCTTCGCGGACCTCGTTGAGCTCGTTGAAGTGCGACTTGCGGCGGCGGGTGTAGGCAGTGCGGGCGCTGGAGAAGCGGTGCCACAGCTCGTCGTCGCTCTTCTTGTCGAGGCGGGGGAGCACCTTCCACTCCTCGAGCAGGTCGCGCAGCCGGTTGACGCCGTTGCGCCAGTCCTTGCCGAGGGAGATCTTCTCGGCCTCGCCGACGATCTGCTCCTTGCGGGCACGGGACTCGTCGAGTTTGCGCGCACGCTCCTCGCGACGCTTGCTGCGCTGCGCGTCGACGAGCGGCGCCAGAGCGTCCAGCCGGACCGTGAGACTGCCGATGTCGCCCACGGCGTTGGCTTCTGCGACCTGGGTGGCCACCGTCCTGATCGACTCGGTGGCCTCGTCCGGGGTCAGGGTGCCCGCGCGGACTCGCTGCTCGAGCAGCTGCACCTCGAACTCGAGGGCGTCGAAGCGACGGGTGAAGAAGGCCAGTGCCTCCTGCGGGGTGCCCTCGGGGTATTGGCCCACGGCGCGTTCGCCGTCCGGGGTGCGGACGTAGACAGTGCCGTCGTCCTCGACGCGGCCCCACTCGCTCGCCCGGGGCGCGGGTGAGGGACTCA
Organism: Marmoricola sp.; assembly: GCA_046595715.1. Taxonomy (GTDB): domain Bacteria; phylum Actinomycetota; class Actinomycetes; order Propionibacteriales; family Nocardioidaceae; genus Marmoricola. The sequence goes on along the minus strand of JBKJON010000016.1, from coordinate 1,494 downwards.
CCGCGCGGCGGGGTGGGGGTCCCGGTTTCCCGGGACGGATCTGCTGGCCCTCGACGGGAGAGTTGCCCTGCGCGGTCACGTTGCTACACCTGCTTCTGCGTTGTCCGGTGGTGAGTCCAGCGTGTCCTCATCGTACGCATGCCGGGGAGGTCAGCCCGGGCCAGTAGGCTGGCTCGTGGCTCAATCCGGTCCCCGACCCACGAAGCAGGAGATGTTCAGGTGCTGATCGCAGGCTTCCCGGCGGGACCGTGGGGCACCAACTGTTATGTCGCGGCGACCGGTCCCGGCACCGAGTGCGTGGTCATCGACCCAGGCAAGGACGCCGCCGAAGGCGTCGAGCGTGTCGTGCGTGAGAACAAGCTGAAGCCCGTGGCGGTCCTGGTGACCCACGGCCACGTCGACCACATGTGGTGCGTGGCCCCCGTCGCCGGAACCTACGACGCCACGGCGTGGATCCACCCCCGTGACCGGCACCTGCTGGCCAACCCGATGGCCGGCATGTCGGCCGAGACCACGGCGATGATGCTGGGCGGCTCCTACGAGTTCGCCGAGCCCGACCACGTCGAGGAGCTCGCGGACCTCCAGACCCTCGAGCTGGCGGGCCTCAGCTTCGTGGTGGACCACACGCCGGGTCACACCGAGGGGTCGGTCACCTTCCGCAGTCCCTACGAGGACGCCGGTGTCTCGGAGATCATGTTCTCCGGCGACCTGCTCTTCGCCGGCTCGATCGGCCGCACCGACCTGCCGGGTGGAGACCACCCCACGATGCTGCGCAGCCTGCGGGACAAGGTCCTGACGCTGCGCGACGACATCGTGGTCCTTCCGGGCCACGGCGAGCAGACCAGCATCGGCCGCGAGCGAGCCACCAACCCGTTCCTGCTCGAGCTGCTCGACGACCAGACCCCGAACAGCCCGATCACGCGAGGGCTGTGACATGAGCCGACCCACCCCGCTGAGCGGGTTCCCCGAGCTGTTGCCCGCCCAGCGTCACGTCGAGCAGCAGGTCCTCGCAAGCCTGGCCGCGACCTTCGAGCTGCACGGCTTCGCCAACGTCGAGACCCGGGCGGTCGAGCCCCTCGACCAGCTGCTGCGCAAGGGCGAGACCTCCAAGGAGGTCTACGTCCTGCGTCGTATCCACGACCAGGAGGGCGACTCCGGGATGGGGCTGCACTTCGACCTGACCGTGCCGTTCGCGCGCTACGTCCTGGAGAACGCCGGCAAGCTGGATTTCCCCTTCCGCCGCTACCAGATCCAGAAGGTCTGGCGGGGCGAAAGGCCGCAGGAAGGGCGTTACCGGGAGTTCACGCAGGCAGACATCGACGTGATCGGGCGCGACACCCTGGCCTTCCACCACGACGTGGAGGTGGCGCGGGTGATGCTGGCCGCACTGGGCGGTCTTGACTTCCTCCCCGGCTTCCGGCTCCAGGTCAACAACCCCAAGCTCTTCCAGGGCATCTACTCCGGCCTACGGGTCCCTGGCCTCGCCGCGGTGAT
>JBKJON010000392.1:0-8630 GCA_046595715.1 Marmoricola sp. | reverse complement strand
GCCCAGGAAGGGCGAGGCGTCCAGGTTCGTGACGTGGGCCTGGAGCGGGGCACCCTCGGTGTAGAGCGGTGCGGGAATCGTCTCGAGGATCGTCTTGAACAGCGGCTCGAGGTCGGGGGAGTCGGGCATGCCGCCGTTCTCGGGCACCTCCAGGGACGCGCGGCCGGCGCGAGCGCTGGCGTAGACGACAGGGAAGTCCAGCGCGTCCTGGCTGTGCGACTCGTCGAGCAGGTCCATGAAGAGCTCGTAGGTCTCGTCGACGACCTCGGCGATGCGGGCGTCGGCGCGGTCGACCTTGTTGACCACGAGCACGACCGGCATGTCGGCGTTCAGCGCCTTGCGCAGCACGAACCGGGTCTGCGGCAGTGGGCCCTCGCTCGCGTCCACGAGGAGCACGATGCCGTCGACCATGGACAGCCCACGTTCGACCTCGCCACCGAAGTCGGCGTGGCCCGGGGTGTCGATGATGTTGATGATCATCGAGCCACCCTCGGCGGCCGCCCCGGTGTACTTGATCGCGGTGTTCTTCGCGAGGATCGTGATGCCCTTCTCGCGCTCCAGGTCGCCGGAGTCCATCGCGCGCTCGTCGACGTGCTGGTGGGCGCCGAACGCGCCACCCTGCCAGAGCATGGCGTCGACCAGGGTCGTCTTGCCGTGGTCGACGTGCGCGACGATCGCGACGTTGCGGAGGTCGGAGCGGAACTTCTGAGTCATTGTTGCCTTCGGTCGGTCAGGGCCATGGCACCGATGAGAGGCGGGGCGCGGGCACGCTGACAGACAGGTGTAGGGGATTCGAGGGATGAGCGTCGAGGACGCGAACCTTGAGTCTATCGTTATCCAGGTGACCTTCCGGACGAGCCTGCAGGCGGCGCCCAGACTCAGCCGCGACACCTGATGAGCGTCTTCCGCGGCCCGTTCATCGGCATCGGCAACCTCTGCCGCTCCCCACTGGGTGAGCGACTGCTCGCCTCCCAGCTTCCTGCCGACACCTTCGAGGTCTGCAGCGCCGGAGCGGGCGCCATGGCCGGGTCCGCGATGGTCCCGGAGGCGGCCGCCCACCTCGAGACGTACGGCGGCTCGGCCGACGGCTTCGTGACCCGCCAGCTCAGCGGCGCCCTGGTCAAGCAGAGCGACCTCCCCGATGCCTACGGCCGTGGGGACGACGCGCACGCGCTCGCCGCGCGAACCACGGCCGTGACGGTTGATCGGATCGCCGGGGGGCTCAGCGGATGAGGTCGCTGCTGAGGGCGCTCGTGGTGGTGCTGGCCGTGACGCTGGCCGGTACGGCGATCCCGAGCACGGCCAGCGAGGACTCCGGGGGCGCCGCGAGGAACCTGGGCACGCTGGACGCTCAGCGCATCACCACCCGCAGCGCCACCGACCTGGCGATCCGGGAGGCGGAGGAGGCCAGGAGGGTCCGAGCCGCGAAGGCGGACGAGGTGGCCCAGCGCCGCACGAAGACCAGGAAGCCACTCCGCTCGATCACGATCGCGCTCGACCCGGGGCACCAGCTCGGCAACCACAGCTTCCCGCGCCAGACCAACGCTCTGGTGCCGGCGGGCGGGTTCACCAAGCCCTGCAACACGACCGGGACGGCGACCGACAGCGGTGTCGCCGAGGCCACGGTCAACTTCCAGCTGGCCAAGGCGGTGAAGAAGCGGCTGCGCAGGCTCGGTGCCCGGGTGCCGATGACGCGGACGGTCAACAGCGAGCGCCTGTGGGGCCCGTGCGTCGACAGCCGCGGTCAGTTCGGCAGGACCGTCGGGGCGCGACTGATGGTCTCGCTGCACGCCGACGGTGCTGCTGCCTCGGCCCGCGGCTTCCACGTCATCGCGCCGACCAGGCGCTCCCCGTGGACGACCGACATCGCCGACGCGTCGCTGCGGCTCGCCATGGCGCTGCGCAACGGCCTGACGACCGCCGGCGTACCCCGCTCGACCTACGTCGGGAACGGGTCCGGCTTGAATGTGCGCGACGACCTCGGCACTCTGAACATGTCTGACGTGCCGGTCGCGATGATCGAGATCGGCAACATGCGCAACTCGGGCGATGCGCAACGGATGACCTCAGCGCGCGGGCGGGCGACCTACGCCGAAGCCGTCGTGCGAGGCATCCGATCATTCCTCGGAAGGTGAACCTCGATGACGACCCGAGCGAGCGGCCGCCGTGCCGCCGTGCTTCTGACCCTGCTGCTGGGCGTCATCACGGGCTGCAGCGGCAGCAACGACGAGGCCCCCGCGAGCCCGCCGGCCAAACCCGCAGAGGCGCCGGCCAAGGCGCTGACGACCGGGACCTGCTGGGGCGACGAACAGCTCGCTGACGCGCTGGGCGCGAAGGGCTTCTCGGACTGGGTGGGCAAGTACGCCGGTGGCGACGCCGCCCTCGGTGAGGCCATGCGAGACGACGCGGCCTTCAGCACCCAGATCGACTGCGCGAAGGCGCACGCCCTCGAGCTCTACAACGTCGTCGAGGTGAACCCGGCGCTGACGGCCAAGGTCACGAAGTATGCCGACCTGCTGGACCAGAAGTCGCCGCTGTACCGCTTGATCCGCGACCAGGTGAACGATCGCTGCCTGTCCGGCTCGCCGTACGGCCGCGCGCAGAAGAAGGCGGGCGGCCTCCCCGTCCAGCTCGGCCCGACCCTCAACGCCGAGGGTGGCCTGCACGTGGCCTGGGACCCCTTCCCGGCCGACCTGTGGGCCGAAGGCCAACGGAAGTTCGTCTGCACCTTCGAGCAGGACACCCCGGGCACGATGCGCTTCGCCGACGTGACGACCGACAAGGTGCCCCTCACCGCGCGGGTGTGCCTGAACACGCCGGGCAAGTACGTCCCCTGCAGCGGCAAGCACCAGGCCGAGGACCTCGCCGAGATGGTCCTCAACACCGCTATCTCGAAGAAGCAGATCAACGGGGCCAAGGCGGTCCGCAAGGGGCCGAAGGGGCCTTACGTCGCGCTCAGCGACGCGGAGTACGCCAAGCTCGACAAGGTCTGCCAGACCTTCCTGTCCTCGGTCTCCAAGGTGCCGAACGGGGTGGCCGCGCGCGCCTACCCGGGCTCGGTCTCGCAGTGGCCGACCCCGTCTGGGGCCTACATCGCGTCCTGCTTCGCCCTGAAGCCGATCGCCGATCCGCCCCCGATGATCACCGGGACGGTCTTCAACCGAGGCTGACGCGACGGCAGGTCGCCGTTGTCAGCGGTCATCCGGCTGGGATACTCCGGCATGAAGTCGACCATCCCGTTCGCGACGATCGACGAGATCCCCGGCTGGTTCAAGCGGATGGACATGGAGCTCTTCCGGCTTCTGCTGGACCAGAGTGAGCAACGCCTCGCCGGCGGTGACCTGGCCGAGCTGGGTGTCTATCTGGGCAAGAGCGCGGCCCTGATGGGACGCACCCTGCAGCCGGGCGAGACGTTCACCGTGGTCGACCTGTTCAGCGCCCCGGCGCTGACCGGGGAGAACCAGTCGGAGAACGACGAGCAGTACGCCGAGCTGTCCCAGGAGGCCTTCGAGCGGCACTACCTCACGGTCAACGACGCGTTGCCTGTCGTCGTACGCGGCCTGAGCCACACGATCGTCGACCACGCGAGCCCCGGCACGCACCGGTTCGTGCACGTCGACGCCTCCCACCTCTACGACCACGTGCTCGCCGACATCGACGCTGCCCGGACCCTGCTCAAGCCCGACGGCGTGGTGGTCTTCGACGACTACCGGACGGTCCACGCGCCCGGGGTCGCCGCGGCGATCTGGCGGGAGTCCACCCGCGACCTGACGCCGTTCGCGGTGACGATGAACAAGCTCTACGCGACCTTCGGGGACGCCGACCCGTGGGTCGAGGTGGTCAAGGAGTGGCTGGAGGGGCCGACGTACTGGCGGATGGAGGTGCAGCAGGTCGCCGGCCGGGACCTCGTCCGGGTGCAGCGCCCACCGAGCGCGCCGGCCCCCGCTCCTGCTCCTGCTCCTGCTCCGGCCGCCGAGCGGGCAGGGACCTCGTGGCTCGACCGGCTCACTCGCCGCCCAGAGTCCTAGCTCTCCCGGTGCACCTTGTGCTGCGCCGCCTGCGCCCTGGGGCGGAGGACGAGCTCGTCGACGTCCACGTGGGAGGGCAGGGAGGCCACCCACCGCACGGCCTCGGCGACGTCCTCGGCCACGAGCGGCTCGGCCACCCCTTCGTAGACCTTGTCGTAGCGCTCCTGGTCGCCCTTGACCCGGTTCAGCGTGAACTCCTCGGTCTTGACCATTCCGGGGGCGATCTCGGTGAATCGGAGCGGCTCGGCGACCATCTCCAGTCGCAGCGTCTGGGTGATCACCCGGACCGCGTGCTTGGCCGCCACGTAGCCGCCGCCGTTCTCGTAGGGGACCCGTCCCGCGGTGGAGCCCATGTTGATGACGAGCCCGCCACCGTCGGCCCGCAGCGCGGGGAGCAGCGCCTGGGTGACTCGGACGATGCTGAGCGCGTTGACGTCGAACATCCGCGCCCACACGTCGACGTCGGCGGTCTCCACGGTGGCCTGGTCGAAGGCGCCACCCGCGTTGTTGACCAGCACCTCGACGCTCTCCAGAGAGGCAGCCAGGTCGGCGATCGACGCCGCATCCGTGACGTCACAGACCACTGCGCGGCCGCCCACCTCCTTGGCCAGGGCCTCGATCCGGTCCTGGCGACGCGCCACGCACACGACGTGGAACCCGTCGGCTGCGAGCGCTCGGACGCTGGCCTCCCCGATGCCGCTGCTGGCTCCGGTCACGACGGCGGTGCGGGTCATGGAGGTCTCCTCGAGGGGTCGTCTGGTGGGGTCCGGACGAGCACCGTGAACCTGCTGCCGGCCCGGTGTGTCCGCCCCGCCATGATAGGAGCGGAATGCACGGACCCCTGACGGGGTTGGGTCCTGCGGAGGTTTTGATTTGCGGCACTCAGCGGCGTACGACGCGCACGCGGCACTGGTCCCCTCGTTGGGCCGGGTCGCGATGATCAGCCTGCACACCTCGCCCCTCGACCAGCCGGGCACCGGTGACGCAGGCGGGATGAACGTCTACGTCCTCGAGCTCGCCAAGCGCCTCGCCGAGCGTCGGGTCGAGGTCGACGTCTTCACGCGAGCGACCAACAGTGCACTGCCGCCCGTGATGGACGTCAGCGACGGCATCCGCGTGCACCACGTCTCCGCCGGACCCTACGAGGGCCTGACCAAGCACGAGCTCCCCGCGCAGCTGTGCGTCTTCGCCCGCGAGGTGCTGCGCGCCGAGGCCTACGCCTCGCCCGGCTACTACGACGTGGTGCACAGCCACTACTGGCTCAGCGGTCAGGTCGGCGCGCTGGCCCGCGACCGCTGGGGCGTGCCACTCGTGCACACCATGCACACCATGGCGAAGGTCAAGAACGCAGCGATGGCGACCGGTGACACCCCGGAGCCGATGGCGCGGCTGATCGGCGAGGAGCAGGTGGTGGCTGCGGCCGACATGATGGTCGCGAACACCGTCGACGAGGCCGAGCAGCTCATCGACCTCTACGACGCCGACCCCGCCCGGGTCGAGGTCGTGCACCCCGGCGTGGACCTCTCCACCTTCCGCGACGTCGGCATGGCGGGTGCACGGTCGCGCCTCGGACTGCCTGCTGATGGCCCCGTGATCACCTTCGTCGGCCGGATCCAGCCGCTCAAGGCGCCCGACGTGATGCTGCGTGCGGTCGGCGTACTCCTCGAGCGACGGCCAGACCTGCGCTCCTCGCTGACCGTGGCCGTGGTCGGCGGTCCGTCCGGCTCCGGGCTGGAGCACCCCGACTCGTTGGTGCGCCTGGCCGAGGAGGTCGGCATCGACCGGCTCGTCCGGTTCGTCCCACCGGTCAAGCAGGACGAGCTCGTCGACTGGTACGCCGCCTCGACCCTGGTGTGCGTCCCGTCGTACAACGAGAGCTTCGGGCTGGTCGCCATCGAGGCGCAGGCCACCGGAACACCGGTGGTGGCTGCTGAGGTGGGCGGTCTGACCACGGCCGTGAGCGACGGTCGGTCCGGACTGCTCGTGGGTGACCACGAGCCGTCGTCGTACGCCTTCGCCTTCGAGCGGATCCTCTTCGAGCCCGGCCTGCGCGCGGATCTCGCCGCCGGTGCCGAGGCCCACGCGCAGCAGTTCGGCTGGGACCGCACGGCCGACATGATGCTCAAGGTCTACGCCGCCGCCCAGGAGAAGATGCGTTCCGACGTCAGTGGGATCGCCCTGTAACACTGGGGCCGTGAGTGAGCCTGAGGAGAGCGTCGACGCCGTGACCGCCGAGTCCCTGAGCCCCGAGGCATTGAGCCCAGAGCGAGAGCAGGCGCTGGCCTCGCTCAAGCAGGTCTTCGCTGACGGCGAGCTGGAGTGGTCGGAGCTGTCGCCGACCTCCGTCTCGGTGAACCTGCCGGGTGAGAAGAAGCTGCAGACGCCGTGCCGATTCGACGTCGGCAAGCACGCCCTGGAGGTGCACGCCTTCGTGTGCCGCAGGCCCGACGAGAACTTCGAGGGCGTCTACCGTTGGATGCTCGAGCGCAACATGAAGATGTACGCCGTCGCCTTCGCCCTCGACGGCATGGGCGACATCTACCTCGACGCAAGGCTGCCGCTCCACGGTGTCAGCACCGACGAGATCGACCGGCTGCTCGGCGCGGTCCTGGAGTACGCCGACGGTTCGTTCAACACGATCCTCGAGCTCGGCTTCGCATCCTCGATCCGCAAGGAGTGGGACTGGCGCATCTCGCGCGGCGAGCCCACCCGCAACCTCGACGCCTTCCGCGGCCCGCTGGGGCTTGATGCCCGGGGTGCGGGCGACTGAGTCGCTGCCCGGGTGCCGAATTCCCCGGGTACCCCTGGATCCCTGACGTTCTCGGTGCACCACCCACTCACGTCAGGGGCCGCCCGTGAACCCTGCCCGGTTTGTCGGCCGAAGTCTCGGCCTACGACGACGGCACTCACCGGTCGACCTCGGGAACCGCCACCGGGGGCCTATCGGCGTTGTGTTGGTTTCCTCGTCAGGAACGAGGTGATCCGTCAGGAAGCGAGCACCCAACCCGGTGCGCCCGACCTGCTGGTGGAGATCAAGGCGATCGCCGCGTGACCAGCGTCAGCGCGCGGATGGTTCTGCGGGTGACTGGTTCTGCGGGTGACCGGTTCAGCGGGTGACCGGCGTCGACTCCGGGTGGGTGTGGTCGACGGGTTCGTCGGGCCGGGTGCGTGGCCTGCGGCGGGCGACGGCCACCCCGACCAGGGCGAGCACCCCGCCGGCGTACGCCATCGTGGGCGGCGCCTCGCCGAGGAACACCAGCCCCATCACGATCGTGATCGGCGGCACCAGGTAGGTCGTCACGCCGAGGTTGCCCGCGCTCATGTTCCTCAGCGCGAACGCGTAGGTCGTGAACGCGATCGCCGTCGGGAAGACACCGAGGTAGACCAGCCACCACAACGAGGAGGCCGGGGCGTCCTGGGCCTGGCCGAGCAGGCTGCCGGCGAACGGCAGGCAGTTGATCGCCCCCACGGTGCAGGCGAGCCAGGTGACCTGGACCGCCGGCAGGCGCACCATCAACGGCTTTTGCAGGATCAGGCTGACGGAGTAGGCGACGGCGCTGACCAGGCACAGGAGCACGCCGAGCACGTCGCCCTTGGAGCCTTCCCCGCTCGGTGAGCTGGCCAACGCGATCAGTGCGACGCCGCCGAACGCGAGCGCCAGGCCGAGACCGAGCGCGAGGGTGAACCGCTCGTTGAGGAAGATCGCCGCCATCAGCGCGATCAGCACCGGCGAGACCTGGATCAGCATGGCGGCCGTGCCGGCGTCGACCCGCCGCTCACCCGCGTTGAGGGCGACGTTGTAGACGCCGAACCAGAGCACGCCGATCACTGCGAGTGTCAGCAGCTCGCGACGGGTCGGGCGCGGGACGCCGCGGGCCAGCGCCGCGACCGCGAGGCAGAGCGAGCCGACCAGCAGCCGGCCGAGCGACAGCGCGCCGGGGGAGAAGTCCTCGCCGAGATGGCGGATCGCGACGAACGCCGAGGCCCAGAACACGAGCGTGCAGCCGACGGCGGCGAGGGGAAGCCAGGTGGGTGTGGTCTTCTGGGTCACTCTCACCACCCTAGGGACGGTCACCGACAGACGGCATGCGGGTTTCGGCCGTCGTACGTCCAGATCCGGCCGGGCGCCGCGACGCCCTCCTCAGAGGTCGAGCTTGTAGCCGAGCCCGCGCACGGTGGTGAGCAGCTGCGGCTCGGCCGGGTTGTCCTCGAGCTTGGCCCGGAGGCGCTTGACGTGCACGTCGAGGGTCTTGGTGTCGCCGACGTAGTCGGACCCCCAGACCCGGTCGATCAGCTGCCCACGGGTGAGCACCCGGCCGGGGTTGCGCAGGAACATCTCGAGGAGCTCGAACTCCTTGAGCGGCAGGCGGACCTCGGTGCTGCCCACGGTGACGATGTGGCGCTCCACGTCCATCCGCACCGACCCGACCTCGAGTGTGGCGGGGGCGAGGTCGGGCTCCACGCCGCGGCGGAGCACCGCGCGGATGCGCGCCACCAGCTCGCGCGGCGAGTAGGGCTTGGTGACGTAGTCGTCGGCGCCGAGCTCGAGGCCGACCACCTTGTCGACCTCGCCGTCCTTGGCGCTGACCATGATCACCGGCA
>JBKJON010000297.1:0-3594 GCA_046595715.1 Marmoricola sp. | reverse complement strand
CGCCGCACCCTTCCAACTCACCGGAGTAGAGCCAGTGCCAGCACAACTCCCCCCCTCCGTCGGACAACACACCGACCAAGTGCTCACCGAACTCGGATACGACCCGACACAGATCGCAGCACTGCGAGACGCGGGCACCGTGGCCTGAGGCACGCACGAGACGGACTGCTGTTCGCCTTGACGTTGATGACCGTCGAGCATTGACTTCGCCAAAATTCGCCGCAGACCGGTCGCGCGTCATACACCAGCCGCGCACCAGGAGGAAGCGCACATGAAGCAACTGTCCGGGCTCGACTCACAGTTCCTGGCGATGGAGACCCACGCGGTCTTCGGACACGTGGGGAGCGTCTGCATCCTCGACCCCGCCACGGCGACCGAGGAGTTCACCCTCGACCACCTCAGGCGGGCCATAGAGCAGAGGCTCCCCCTGGTGCCGCCGTTCCGGCAGCGGCTGGTCGAGGTGCCGTTCGGGCTCGATCAGTCCTACTGGATCGACGACCCTGACTTCGACCTCGAGTTCCACGTCCGCGAGGTCGCGCTGCCCACGCTGGGCCACAACCGGCAGCTGTCCGAGCAGGTGGCTCGACTGCATGCTCGGCCGCTCGACCGCAGCCGACCGCTCTGGGAGCTGTACCTGATCTCGGGACTGCCCGAGGGAAGGATCGCGATCTACAACAAGGTCCACCACGCCGCGATCGACGGTGTCTCCGGAGCAGAAATCCTCAGCGCCCTGCTCGACGTCACCCCCGAGGGCAGACCGGCCCCGCAGGAGGAGCCGTTTGCCGGCGAGCGGGCACCCAACCCGTGGGCCCTGATCGGCCGTAGTGCGATCTCGGCGCTCCGCCGACAGGTGCACGCGGTTCGGGTCGGCGGCGACCTTGCCCGCTCGTGGCCTGCGATCGCAGGGGCATTCAAGGGGCCGCTCACACAGCTGCTACCGGGCCGTGACGACCCCGTGCTGCCAGGTGCGAGGTTGCGGGCACCCCGAACACCGTTCAACGCCAACATCACGCCGCATCGGCGCTTGGCCTTCACCGACCTCCCGCTCGAGGAGGTCAAGGCGGTCCGTCAGGACACCGGTACGAGCATCAACGACGTCGTGATGGCGCTCTGCGCGGGTGCACTGCGGCGCTGGCTCCTCGACCACGAGGCGCTGCCCGACACAGCACTCGTCGCAGCTGTCCCGGTCTCGGTCCGCACCGACGCACAGAAGGGAAAGCTCGGCAACCAGGTGTCGCTGATGATCGCCGGGCTTCCCACCAACATCGACTCTCCCACCGACCGGCTCGCAGCAGTGCACCGGGCGATGAGGGTGGCCAAGGAGCAGCACGGCGCCATCCCGGCAGGACTGCTCGCAGATGTCAGCGAGTTCGCGATGCCGATCCTCGCCAACCAGGCGTGGCGACTCTCCGCGCGACTGCGGCTGCTGGAACGCGTCGGCGCCTCCAACATCATCATCTCGAACGTCCCTGGCCCCAGCGTCTCGCTCTACCTCGCAGGCGCCGAGCTGCAGGCCTGCTACCCGGTCTCAGCGATCGTCGACGGCCAGGGTCTCAACATCACCGTCATGAGCTACCGAGGGACCATGTTCTTCGGGCTGGTGTCGTGCCGAGAGCTGGTGCCCGATCTGCACGTCCTCGCCGATTACCTACGATCAGAGCTGGACGAGTTGCTCGCCGCGGTCAAGACAGCGGGTGCACCCCCAGCCCGGTCCTATAGCCCGTCTTAGGGCGGCATGGACATTCCAATTGGCAGGTTTGTAGTGTGAGCGATTCCTGTCCTCCCACGAGCAGAGCCGAGGCACGTCAATGAAGGAACACTCGGTCCAGCGGGCCTCCTGCGGCAAGGTCGACCTTGCCTACGAGACCTTCGGCTCCCCCGATGACCCGGTCATGGTCCTTGTGATGGGGCTGGCCACGCAGATGATCGCCTGGCACGACGACTTCTGTACGCAGCTTGCCGACGAAGGCTTCCACGTCGTGCGGTTCGACAACCGCGACATCGGGCTCTCCACCCACCTCGACGACGCCGGTCTGCCGGACCTGTCACCGCTCTTCAACGGTCAGCCGGTGACCGACGCCCCGTACACGTTGGCGGACATGGCGGACGACACTGCTCGCCTCTTCGATGCTATCGACGTGGACCGGGCGCACCTGGTGGGTGCATCGATGGGCGGGATGATCGCCCAGGAGGTGGCCCTTCGGCACCCGCAGCGACTGCTCAGCCTGACGTCGATCTTCTCGACCACCTCACCTCGCGTCGGGGCAGCCACACCAGAGGCCACCGCTGCGCTTCTCTCGCCCCCCCGACTACCGAGCAGGAGGCTGGGGACCGAGCGGTCTCGGTCTATCGCGTGATCGGCTCCCCCGGCTACCCACTGGACGAAGTTGGACTGAGTGCTCGCGGCCGAGAGGCGTTCCGCCGGGCCAACGACCCGGCCGGTGTGGCCCGTCAGCTCGCGGCCATCCACGCGTCCGGCGACCGCACCGAGAGGCTCGCCGGCATGGCGATCCCGACGTTGGTCCTGCACGGCGAGGACGACCCGCTGGTGCAGCCCGATGGCGGTCGCGCAACCGCGGCCGCGATCCCGGGGGCGCGTCTGGTGACGTACCCGGGGATGGGCCACGACCTCCCGCAGGCACTGTGGCCCGCCCTGGTCGAGGAGATCACCACCCACGCTCGCGCCCACCCCGACCAGACCTGACGCCCTCACCCGAGGAACTCCAAGGGGCTGTTTCGTTGTTCGATCGCGGGCCGTGCCGAGGCGGGACCTGGGGGTCGTGTCCCTCAGATGGCGGGTCTGAGTTCGTCGAATGCGGTGGCCAACCGGAACAGTGGCGCGGTTTCGACCGCGAGCTCGTAGTGGCCACGGCGGAGGCTCTGGATGAAGGCGTGGCCTCGGATGACATCGCTCGCCGTTCGATGGCTCTTCAGCCCGCGCATCGGCCTGAGCCTTGGCCTTGAGCCGGCCGTGGTCGCACTCGACAAGGTTGTTCTGGTACTGGCCGGTGTTGTGCCACGCGAAAGGAACCAGGTCCTCGATCACGTTGGCCAAAGCCGGTGCCCGGTCGGTGATCACCTCAGCCGGGTCGCCGTGAACAGCCAGTGCAGCGGTGAAGAACCTGCGCGCAGAAGCGATGTCCCGTCGCTGCGAGACGTACACGTCGATCGGCTCGGCCATGCTGGTCGACCGCCCGGTAGACATAGGACCGGACCCCGGAGACATTGACGTAGGTCTCGTCGACGAACCACCGATCCCCGCCACGTGCCGACGCGGCCGCGCCGCGTCGATCAACAAGGGCGTGAACCGCTGCACCCACCGATACAGCGTCACGTGGTCGACCTCGAGGCCACGCTCGGCAAGGACCTCTTCGAGGTCCCGGTAGGACAACCCGTAGGGCAGGTACCAGCGCACCGCCAACAAGATCACCTCGGGCGGGAAACGGAATCCAGCGAAGCCCGAAGGCATCCTCACGGGCGGTCTCGGACGACCAGTGCGCTTCATCGAGCCACCATCACCACCACCGTGCGATCCGTCAACGCAACAGAGCCGTCCTGAGCGGTCACCCCCTACCGTCTAGTCGGACGCCGCCT
>JBKJON010000222.1:0-9585 GCA_046595715.1 Marmoricola sp. | reverse complement strand
GAGCTGCGATCCGCCGGTGACGTCGCGAGCGCGGTGAAGCGCTCGGTCTGCCAGGCGAGCATCTCGTCGGTCATGCCCTTGAAGGTCTTGCCGAGCATCACGAACCCACCGTCCGGGAGCCGGGCGCCGAGGTGGATGTTGGAGAGCCAGCCCTTGCGTCGCCCGCTGCCCCACTCCACGGCCAGGACGACGAGGTCGAGGGTGTGCCGGGGCTTGACCTTGATCCACGCCGAGCCGCGGCGGCCGGCGTCGTAGGCCGCGTCGAGACGCTTGAGGATCACGCCCTCCTGGCCGTCGGCGATCGCCCGGTCGAAGAACGACCGGGCCTCCTCGGCGGAGTCGGTGACCAGCCGGCTGACGCGCAGCGACTCGGGTACCACCTCGTCGAGCAGCGCCAGCCGCTGGCTGGTCGGTGACTCGATCAGCGACGTGCCCTCGTGGAGCAGCAGGTCGAAGAAGAAGGGCTGGATCCCGGTGGCCCCGCTGCGGGTCGCCGTCGTGGACGCCGTGTCCTGGAAGGGGCGCGGTCGTCCGGTCTCGTCCAGTGCGAGTGCCTCACCGTCCAGGATGAGGTCGGTGGCCGACAGCGACCGGGTGGCCTGGACGACCTCGGGCAGTCGGGCGCCGATCTCCTCGAGGCTGCGGGTGAACACCAAGATGTCGTCGCCGCGCTTGTGCACCTGGATCCGGATGCCGTCGAGCTTGGTGTCGACCGCGAAGGGACCGGCGACCTTCTCCACCCCGGCCGGGATGTCGGCCGCCGCCCCTGCGAGCATCGGCCGGATCGGGCGACCGACGAGCATGCTGAAGTCGGCGAGCGCCTCCTCGCCACCGACGAGGGCAGCGGTGGCGATCGGTCCGGTGGGTGCGCTGAACATCGCGGCCCGTCGGACGGCCTCGACCGCGATCCCGGCCGCCTCTGCGATCGCGTCGAGCATCACCGAGTCGAGGGCGCCCTGACGGACGTTGCCCGTGACCAGCTGGCGGAGGAACTCCTGCTCGGCGGCGCTGAGGCGGGCGAAGAGCGCCGTGACCGAGTCGCGCCGGGCGCCCTGTGAGCCCGCGCCGGACAGTGCGCCGACCTCCTCGAGCGTGGCGTCGACCTCGGACAGGTGCACCGAGGGCTCGCCGGCCGGGGTGGGCAGCTCGGCCAGCCCCCGCCAGCCGAGGCCGGTGCGGCGCTGGCGCAGGGTGCCGGAGAGGTACGACGCGGCGATGTCGATCTCCTCGGCCCCGGAGGCGGCCACCTCGCGCAGCAGCCCCGCGATCAGGTCACGCTTGGTCAGCCTGGAGCGGGTGGCGGCCACCTGGCCGGAGAGGTCGACGAGTCGTGCGAGCAACATGGCGCCCATTGTGTCGGGACGCACCGACATACTCTCCAGTCATGTCCGCCAGCACGCTCCTCCCGCTCGTCCGGGTGTGGCGACCGGTCTGGCCGTGCCCGGTCGACGCGATCCTCTCGACCCACCGGCGCGGAGGAGGAGACCCCACCTTCCGGCGTACGACGGACGGTGCCACCTGGCGCGGCATCCGCACCCCCGAAGGCCCCACGTCCTTGCGGATCACCTCGCAGCCGGACGAGGGGACGGTCACAGGTGAGGCCTGGGGCGTGGGCGCCGAGTGGGTGCTCGCCCAGCTCCCACGCATGCTCGGTGCCGACGACGACCCGACCGGCTTCGTCCCGCTGCACAAGCCGATCGCGGACGCCTGGCGACGGCACGGCAGCTGGCGTCTCGGCGCGACCGACCTCGTCATGGAGGCACTGGTCCCGGCGATCATCGAGCAGAAGGTCACCGGCAAGGAGGCGTTCGGCGCCTTCCGCTCGATGGTGCACCGCTTCGGCGAGCGCGCCCCAGGGCCGCCGAGCGAACCAGACCCGCTGGTGAGGCTCTGGCTGCAGCCCTCGGTCACCGACCTCCGCGCGATCCCGTCGTGGGAGTGGCTCAGGCTCCCGGTCGACGGGGCCAGGTCGCGCCCCATCCAGCACGCGGCCCGGGTGGCGTCCTCGCTCGAGCGAGCCGGTCGCGAGACTCCTGAGGAGTTCGACCGCCGCGTACGCACGCTGCCCGGCATCGGGCGGTGGACGAGTGCAGAGACCCGCTCCCGAGCCATGGGGGACACGGACTCCGTCAGCTTCGGCGACTACCACGTCGCGGCCAACGTGGGTTTCGTCCTCACCGGTGAGCCCGTGGACGACGACGCACTCGCCGTGCTGCTCGAGCCGTACGCCGGACACCGGCACCGCGTCCAGCGGCTCGTCGAGCTGGCCGGGCTCTCCCGCCCCCGGCACGGGCCGCGGATGGCGCCGAGAACGCATCTTCCCAGCGCTGGTGGACACTGACGTGGCCAGTGCCTCCCGGACCCAGGAGCACCCTTGTCAGCCGTGACCGACCGCTTCTCCGCCATGTCGGACGCTGAGGTGAACGAGTACTTCTGCCACACCGACGTCCTCGAGATCACCGCGATGATCCGCGACGCCTCGGACGACGAGCTGCGTCGTACGGTTCGAGCTCGCCCGGTCCAGGAAGCAGGACGAGTGCCGCACGGCCCGCTTCGACGAAGGCGCGGTGACCCTCGAGCCCGGGGCCGAGCAGGACGTCACCATCAGGGCCGACATCGTCGACTTCGTGCGGCTGGTCACGGGGGAGTCCAACGCGGCCCTGCTCTACCTCAGCGGGAAGCCCGGCATCGAGGGCCGTGAGCTGCTCGCACTCGGTGTCGGCACGGTGTTCAAGGTGCCGGGCAGCGACCACGTCGCCGTCGACCCCACCACCCTCGACCCGGTCGACGTCGCCACCGCGGTCGCCACCACGTCGAGCAAGCACATGCGCTCGGTGATGGAGGGCGGCTTCCGGCCGATCGTGCTGCAGGAGGTCTTCCGCCGGTTTCCCGACTTCATCGGCACCGGCCGGGCCGGCGACCTCGAGCTGTGTGTCGGCTTCCGCATCTCGGGACGCAAGGACGGCGAGGTCGACCGCTACACCGTCCACCTCGCCGACGGTGTCTGCACGGTCGAGCACGATCCGCCTGAGGGACAGCGTCGTGACGCCACGATCACCATGGAGGGTCACGACTTCCTGCGTCTGGCGACCGGTCAGCTCAACCCCGTCCGCGGCGTGCTCACCGGTGCCATGAAGGTGAAGGGCGACAAGGCGAAGGCGCTGGCGCTGAACGCCGTGATGATCCCCCCGACACCGCGCACGTAGCCCTCGTGATCCCGGCTCGCTGCGTCAGGCCGGCCGGGCCAGGGCGTTGACGGCCGTGCTGAACAGGCGTGGCATCCGTTGCGCCGCGGGGACCAGCACGCGCCGCAGCGACGGCACCTGGCTGGCACCGAGGAGCGTGGCGGTGAGCAGCCGGTAGCGGCGGGTGACCGTGCGCCACCCGTCCTCGTAGCTCGACAGGTCGTCCGAGGCCATCGCGTCGACGGCTATCCGGGCTTGCGCCACGGCCAGCGCGATGCCCTCTCCGGTGAGTGCGTCGACGTACCCCGCTGCGTCCCCCACGAGGAGCACCCGGCCCGCGACGCGGGCGGTGGCGCGCTGTCGCAGCGGGCCGGCTCCCGCCGCCTCCCCGGCCTCGGCCCCGGCCGTCCGCGACCGCAGCTCGGGAAACTGGGCCAGCTGGTCGTCGAAGGAGCCGCGGGCCGAGGTCAGCAGGGCCACCCCGACCAGGTCGTGCGCCACCGGGGTCACGTAGACCTCGGTCGACGGCCCCCAATGGACCTCGACGTGGCTGGTCCAGGGGGCGAGCGAGAAGTGGCGGCGCAGGCCGTAGCGGCGCAGGGGAGCAGGTCCGCCGTCGAGGCCCAGGGAGCGTCGCAAGGGGGAGTGCAACCCGTCCGCCGCGACCAGGAAGCGCGCGGGTGTCCCGTCCACGACCACCTCGCGGTCGCCCTGGACGACGTCCGTCACGGCCGCCCGCTCGATCGTGACCCCGGCGTCCAGGGCGGCCCGGCGCAGCGACGCGTGCAGCGTCGTACGCCGGACCCCGCGGCCCGGCCCGTCGGTGAACAGCGCCTCGGCGGACCGGCCTCCGGCGAGGTAGCGGATCCCCGTGAGCTCGTGTCCGTCGGGGTGGACGCCGAGGTCCGTCAACGCGGTGAGGGCGCCCGGCATCAGCCCTTCGCCGCACGCCTTGTCGATCTCGCCGGCCCGGGTCTCCCGCACGGTGACGGACAGGCCGGCGCGTACGGCGTACAACGCGGTCGCCAGTCCGGCGGGACCTCCGCCGGAGACGATGACGTCGATCACGTCGTCACCCCGGGGGACGGAGCGACGGCGGTGCGGAGGGCGGTGTTCTCGACGCGGATGCGGGCGGTGAGCAGCACGGCGTTGCAGGCCGTGAACACCAGTGCGGTGATCCACGCCGAGTGCACGAGCGGCAGCGCGAACCCCTCGAGCACGACGGCGACGTAGTTGGGGTGCGGCAGCCACCGGTAGGGACCGCCTTGGACGAGGGGGAGTCCCGGGACCACGATGACCCGGGTGTTCCAGCGCCGCCCGAGGGTGGCGATGCACCACCAGCGCAGGGCCTGGGAGGCGAGCACCAGCGCCAGCATCGAGAAGCCGAGCGCCGGGCTGAACCCCGGTCGCCGGATCCACACCTCCACCAGCGCCCCGATCAGCAGACCGCTGTGCAGGACCACCATCACCACGTAGTGCCGCTGTCCGGTCTCGATCCCTCCCTGGGCCAGGCTCCAGGCGGCGTTGCGCTTCGAGACGACCAGTTCGGCCAGTCGCTCCACCGCCACCGCGGCGATGAGTGCCGTGAAGAGGACCTCGCTCACGCCGGCAGCTCCGGGGCGCGCAGCAGGACCAGCTCGGAGCAGAAGCCGGGACCCATGGCGAGCATCAGCCCGTAGGAACCGGGTCGGGGAGGTCGCGTGGCGAGCGTGTCCGCCAGCACGTTCAGCACGGACGCGGACGAGAGGTTGCCGATCCGGGCCAGCGAGTCCCAGGTGACCTGGAGGGCCGCGCGGTCCACGTCCAGCGCCGTCTCGAGGGCCTCTAGCACC
This sequence comes from Marmoricola sp., assembly GCA_046595715.1. Classification (GTDB taxonomy): domain Bacteria; phylum Actinomycetota; class Actinomycetes; order Propionibacteriales; family Nocardioidaceae; genus Marmoricola. Next base: position 4,568 of record JBKJON010000222.1, on the reverse strand, counting down.
TTGGGCCCGCCGGGGTGCGCGACGTACCACTCGATGTCAGCGGCGGTGAGGTGGTGATCCTCGATGAAGGCAGCGACGTCCTGCCCGACGTAGGTCCGCACGAGCTCCGGGACCTTGTTGTCGAGCACGATCTTGAGGCCGGACGCGCCGACGTCCCAGCCCATGGTGCGCTGCGAGTCCGGGTAGAGACGGCTGCGGCTGGCGAGCACCTCGGGCTGCGACTGGCGCTGGTCGTGCGGGAGGTCGGCCGCACGGGCCGAGCCCGCCGCCACGACCGCCGCGGCCCCGTCACCGAACAGGCCGCTCGCCACGAGGTTCGGGATCGACGAGTCGTTGCGCTGCAGGGTGAGGGAGCACAGCTCGACCGACATCAGCACCGCCACCTTGTCCGGGTGTCCGACGAGGTAGTCGTGGAGGCGGGCCACGCCGGCCGCTCCGGCCACGCAGCCCAGGCCCACGATCGGCACCCGGATGACGTCCGGGCGCAGGCCGATGACCGAGGCGACGCGCGCGTCCAGGGAGGGGACGGCGAGCCCGGTCACCGTTGCGGACACGATCAGGTCGACGTCCTCGGGGGTCAGGCCGGCTGCCTTGAGCGCCTCCGAGACCGCGCTGGCCCCGAGCTCGACGCCCGCCTGGATGAACGCGTCGTTGGACTCCCCGAAGTCGGCCAGCTGGGCGTAGCGCTCGAGTGGCAGGGCGAAGTGCCGCGAGTCGACGCCGGCGTTGCCGTGCAGCCGCTCGACCAGGGCGCGGTCCACGTCCCCGGGCAGCATCGTGTCGAGGATGGCGGCCGTGATCCCGGACTGCTCGTAGCGGTGGTCGGGGAGCACGCCGCGGACGCTCAGGATGCGCATGGATTGGTCTCTCTCGGTAGGTGGGTTTTCAGTCCAGCACATCCCTGGTCAGGGTGAGCTGCCGGCGGGTGCGGATCCCCGGGTGGTCCTGCTCTCGTCAAAGGGCTACCGGCCGACGGCGTACCCCTGCATTCCGCGCGGGTTCGCCCCGGCCGCGAGTATGCCGGTCGACGGGTCACGAGTCACCGCGCACATGCGACCGAGCGACCACGGGCCTGAGAGCTCGACCTGGTGCCCGCGCGCCCGAAGCGCCTCCAGGACGGCGGGGTCGCACCGGTCCTCGACGACGAGCACACCGGGTTCCATCTCGCGCGGGTGGAACGAGCCGGGAAAGCTGGTGGTGTGGAACATCGGGGCGTCGATGGCCTCCTGCAGCGTCTCCCCACCGATGAGGTGGCGCAGCAGGAACAGGGACTGCCACTGGTCCTGCTGGTCCCCGCCCGGGGAGCCACAGGCGAGCACCGGCTGGCCGTCGCGCAGGACCAGGGTGGGGGTCAGCGTCGTGCGTGGCCGGGCACCCGGGACGAGCGAGGCAGGGAGTCCCTCGTCGAGCCAGAACATCTGCGAACGGCTGCCGAGGCAGAACCCGAGCTCGGGGATGGTCGGGGAGCTCTGCAGCCAGCCGCCGCTCGGGGTCGCCGAGATCATGTTGCCCCAGCGGTCGACGACGTCGATGTGGCAGGTGTCGCCCTTCGTCGTACCGTCGCGCTGCACCGTCGGCTCGCCGGTCGTGACGTCGGCGGAGCGACCCGTGGAGCGGCCGTCCATGAGGCGTCGTACGTGCGCGGCGAGCCGGGGCTCGTGGCCACCAGGGGAGCCGGGGCGTACGCCGGTGTCGGCTCGATCACCCACCAGGGCCGCGCGAACGGCGACGTAGTCCGGGGCCAGCAGGTCCTCTACGGTCAGCGGAGAGCGGTCGCCGAACCATGCCTCGCGGTCGGCCATCGCCAGCTTCCAGCACTCGGCGATGGCGTGGATCCCACCCGCGGAGCCGGGGTCCAGGGCATCACCCCCCAGGTCGTCGAGCATGGCCAGCACCTGCAGGAGGGCCGGCCCCTGGCCCCAGAGCCCGGTCTTGGCGATCTGGACCCCGTGCCAGTCGAGCAGGGCGGGCTCCTCCCAGGTGGCGGAGTACGCCGACAGATCGGCGCCCGTGAGCAGACCCGGCAACACCTCACCACCCGAGTGACGCCACTCGATCGTGCGGAAGGCGTCGACGGCCGCGGCCACGAAGCCGTTGCCCCACTCGTCGCGGGCCGCCTGCGCCTGGGCTGCGACATCGTCACCCGCTGCCGCGGCGGTGTCGACCAGTCGCTCGAGCACCGAGGCGTATCGCGGGTTCGCGAACAGCTCGCCGGCCCGGGGCACCCGGCCGTTGCTCAGCCAGAGGTCTGCCGAGGTCGTCCAGTGCTGCTCGAAGAGGACGCGCACGTGCGCGACCGTCGCGGCCACTCGCGGCAGCAGGGGGTGGCCGCGACGGGCGTAGCCGATCGCCGGCTCGAGCACGGTCGCCAGCGGCAGGCTCCCGTGGTCGCGCAGCAGGAGCAGCCAGGCGTCCACGGCGCCGGGCACGGCCGCCGCGAGCGGGCCGGAGCCCGGCACGTGGTCGAGGCCCATCGCGGCGAAGGCGTCGGGTGCCGCGCCTGCTGGCGCCGGTCCCTGCCCGCACAGCACCCGGGGCGCGGGGTCGCCGGCCACGGAGACCATCGCCGGCAGGTCGCCGCCCGGGCCGTTGAGGTGGGGCTCGACGACGTGCAGCACGAAGCCACCGGCCACAGCGGCGTCGAAGGCGTTGCCGCCGAGCTCGAGCATCCGCTGCGCCGACTGCGAGGCGAGCCAGTGGGTCGAGGACACCATGCCGAAAGTGCCTTCGAGGGTGGGGCGGGTGGTGAAGCTCATCGGTGGTCCTCCGGCTGCACAGGCAGGGATCTGGATCGCATGCCTCGACCCTAGGAGACCCAGCCAGACGGGAGTCGACCCGTGTCCCCGACTGCTCGGGTCCTGGCACCCGGCCACCCCCGTCGGGGGGAGGGATCAGGAGGCGGCTTTGACCGGGAGGACGAACGTGAAGGCGCTCCCGTCCCCGAGGTGACTTTCTGCCTTGATCTCGCCGTCCATCAGCTCCGCGAGCTGTTTGCAGATGGCTAGGCCCAACCCTGTTCCGCCGTACTCCCGTGTCACCGACTCGTCGGCCTGCCTGAACGACTTGAACAAGTTCGCCTTTTTGTCGGCTGGAAATCCGACGCCAGAATCCCGCACGACGAAATGCAGGGCTGGCCCGGTGTCGCTGTCGTGGAGGACAACGCGGAGTTGCACATGACCCTGTTTGGTGAACTTGATGGCGTTCCCCAGGAGATTCTGCAGGATCTGAGCCACACGCAGCCCGTCTCCCAGGAGGGCGGACGGGACGTTCTCGCTCTTCTCGACCGTGAAGCGGAGTTCCTTCTGGGAAGCCAGCGGGGCAAATTCTGCTGCGAGCTGTTCCAGGAGGGAGGAGAGATCAAAGGGCAGTGCCTCCAGGACCGTGAAGCCGGCCTCGACCCTGGAGAGGTCCAGAAACTGGTTGATGATGGCGAGCAGTCGCTGACCGGAGCGGTGCATCGTCACTGCGAATGCGCGCTGCTGAGGGTCCAGCTCGCCCTCGAGCAACAACTCTCCCAACCCCAAGATGCTGGTCAGCGGCGTGCGAAGCTCATGGCTGATGTTGGCCAGAAATCGAGTCTCTGCCTCTTGCGCAGCCTCGGCCTGCCTGCGAGCCTCCACCAGCACGGCCTCTGCCCGCTTCTGAGTGGTGTAGTCCATCATCGAGCCGACCAGTCGAACTCCCACCCCGTTCTGGTCACGAATGATGAGCGCCCTGTCGAACAGGGCCTTGTACTCGCCGTCGCGGCATCGGAACCGGTACTCGCACTCCCACAGCGACCGATCCGGGTTGCCGATCACCTCGGCCAGGGAACGAGTGACCCGGTCGCGGTCAGCGGGGTGCAGGCTGGACTGCCACCACACGTCATCGATATGGGTGCAGTCCTGATACCCCAGGATCTTCTCGATGGCGCCGCTCCACAGCGTCGTGTCGGTGGTCAGGTCGGCGTCCCAGATGATGTCGTTCGTCGCACGCATGACCAGGCGGTGTCGAGTCTCACTCTCCTGGAGCGACGCCAGGGATGCGGTGTGGTCCACCCCGGGCACGGAGGCCCTGGCGGTCTCGACTTCACGATCGCGCATGGGGGCTGCCTCGTCCGGGTGGCGCGTCGACGTCGCTCGATGGTGGACTCAGGTGTTCCCGCTCTGGGTACTGGTCCTGTCGGTCCGACGACGGGTTGCGCATGGCACCTTGCTCCAGGTTCACAAGTCCTGGACAGCTGGGCCCAGTCCTGGGGATCACCACGGACGATCGTGCTGGGCAGACACCTTGGTGAGGGGACGCATACCATTCTATGCCAAACCTACGCAAGTCGTGGGAGTTATCAAGGGAAGGGCGCTGCCTCACCGGCCCGCCAGCTCGCGTCGCCGACATCGGACCGGAACGGCTCCTCGTGCGCGAGATGGGGAACGACCGGAGAAGGGGCAAGCCCGGACAGGCGGATGCCGGGTCGCACGCCTAGGGTGAGCCGATGGCGACGGTCAAGCAGTTCCAAGTCACTTTCGACTGCGCGGAACCTGAGCGTGTCGCCCGCTTCTGGTGCGAGGTGCTGGGCTACGTCCTACCAC
>JBKJON010000192.1:0-12550 GCA_046595715.1 Marmoricola sp. | reverse complement strand
GTCGAGCGTCTTCAGGTTGCGCGCGTTGACCCCGATCAGGTCAGCCCCGATGTCGAGAGCGCGGACGATCTCGGCCTCGTCGTGGACCTCCGTCAGGACCGTGAGACCGAGGGAGCGAGCCTGCTCGTGCAGCTCGCCGAGCTGCGCACCCTCGAGCGCGGCGACGATGAGGAGCACCAGGTCGGCGCCGGCGGCCCTGGCCTCGAGGAGCTGGTAACCAGTGACCACGAAGTCCTTGCGCAGCACCGGGGTCGACACAGCCGCTCTCACGACGCGAAGGTCATTGAGGCTGCCGCCGAAGCGACGCTGCTCGGTCAGCACCGAGATCGCGTCCGCACCACCGGCGGAGTAGGCCGAGGCCAGCGCGGCAGGGTCGGGGATGTCGGCCAGCGCGCCCTTGCTCGGTGACCTGCGCTTGACCTCGGCGATGACGGAGAGGCTGGGCGACCTGAAGGCGGGCATCGGGTCTCGGGGGGCCGGGAGTTCCTCGGTGGCGGCGACGAGAGCCCCCTCGCTGTACGCCGGCGACGATGTCGTCGAGCACGGACATGCGGTGACCCTCCGGAGCCTTCGTGGTGGATGTGGCACGGCGTTCCTGTGCCGTTCCAAGGTTCTCACACGGCTGTTTGTGTAGGTTCAGCCCTTCGAACCGTCAGCCGGCCTGGTCCTATGCGAGAAGGGCATTGCATGAGCAACGAGTACCCCCCTCCCCACCCCGGCCAGGAGCCGGAAGGGCAGTCCAACCAGCCCCCGCCGCCGCCCCCGCCCTCCGGACCGCAGTGGAACCCGCAGTCCGGCGGCGCTCCCGCTGGCCCCGGTGGAGCGGCGCCCTACGGTCAGCCGGCCTACGGCCAGCCTCCTGGGTACCCGCCCCCGTCGGGCGCGCCCGCTGGCTACGGGCAGCCGCAGAAGAACGCTCCGCTGGCGATCGTCTCCCTCGTGCTGGGCATCGTGGGCGTGCCGTGCTGCACCCTTTTCGTCTTCGGCATCGCTGCGGTCGTGACGGGCTTCCTCGCGCGCAGGCAGATCGATGCCTCACAGGGCGCGCTCAAGGGTGGTGGCATGGCCATGGCGGGCCTGGTGCTCGGCGCCGTCACGATCGTGCTCGCCATCGTCGTGTGGGTGCTGAACCTGACGGGCGCCATCGACAGCAACTACAGCTTCGAGACCAACTGAGCCTCGGCAACCACTGGCTGGCTTCCGCGAGGTACCTTCGGCGGCGAAGGACCTCAGGGAGCCAGCCAGCTGCCTGCGGACACGTTGCGGAGTACGCCGAAGACCACCATCACCACCACGAAGACCGCGATCCACACCCCTGGGTGCCTACTGCCCGGCCCGGCCGGGGCGTCGCGGTCAGGGACGCGACCGGACCAGGCGCGACCCGTCCAGCGGACCCACCACAGGACCAGCAACGGGATCGCGGCCACGAAGAGCAGGTTGCTGCTGGCCGCCCCCACCAGGTCGCCGTGGCTGAGGTCGTTGACGGCGCGCAGGGCGCCGCAGCCCGGGCAGAACTGGCCGGTCAGCTCCAGCCACGGGCACAGGCCCCAGCTGCCCGGGGAGTGGGGGTCGCGGAAGTGGAGAGCGACCGTGAACCCGCCGACGAGGCCGGCGATCAGCAGCGGTCCGGACAGCCGGTCCCTCCGGGACGGTACAGGTGGCGCCGAGGGCTCAGGAGGACTGCCGGAGACCACGGCCGCCGCAGTGGCCGGTGGGTAGTGCCTGACGCTGTCGTCCATGGGCTCAGTGGCGGCTGCTGCCGTAGCCCATCTTGTTCAGCACGCCGAGGACGACGAGGGCGACGGGGGCGAGCGCCACGCCGACCCAGAACATCGGGTAGCTGCGCACCATCAGGCCGATGCCGCCGACCACGAACCCGGCAAGGGCCACGACGACCGCCGTCCAGGCTGCGGGGGTGTTGCCGTGGTTGTCGGACATGGAGCTCCTCGGGTGTCTCGGGCGTACGACGGCGGTCGCCACGTCGGCGACATTCTAGTGGGGAGGTCGGCCGGACTCAGGCACCCGGTGGGCGACCGGTGGTGTCGGTCGGGTCACGTCCCTCGTCCAGGGCGTGCCACAGGTCCCGCTCCGGATCGGTGGTGGTCAGCTCGGTCGCCGGAGTGGGAGCCCCCGGAGCGTCGTACCGGCTGCCCATCTCGGGCCACCGCCCGACCAGGCGTACGGCGAGGCCGGCCGGCACCAGGGCCAGCACCGCGCACACGGCGGTCGTCCAGAACCAGCCGGTGAATCCGGTGTCTGAGGACTGGCGGCCCATCAGCTGGTCGAAGGAGTCCCGCGCCGTGTCGGGCAGGGTGACGTAGGCGGCCACCACACTGACCAGAAGTCCCACCGCCGCCACGGCCGCGAGCAGCGCGAACGTTCGGCGTACCCGACCGCGGGTCACGAGCAGGACTCCCCACGCCGCGAGCAGCACCAGGCTGATGGCCGAGGCAAGCGGGAAGCGGGTGCCGGAGTCGAGCGCGGCCATGGAGGCGTCGCTGCTGCCGGCCGTCGAGTCCTGGCCGATCCACGGCTTCGCGCTGGCGACTGCGGCGAGGGCGGCCGTGGCCAGGCCGACCAGGACCACCGGGCCGAAGGTACGACGCGCGGAGGCAGCCTCAGGCATCGGGCTCCTCCGCGAGCAGCAGGTCGGCGTCGAAGCAGGTGTGCGCGCCGGTGTGGCACGCCGGTCCGGTCTGGTCGACCTTGAGCAGGATCGTGTCACCGTCGCAGTCCAGAGCCACCTCGACCACGCGCTGGCTGTGGCCGGAGGTCTCGCCCTTGACCCAGTACTCCTTGCGGGACCGGCTCCAGTAGGTGCCCCTGCCGGTGGTGAGGGTCCGGTGCAACGCCTCGTCGTCCATCCAGCCGAGCATCAGCACCTCACCAGTGTCGTGCTGCTGGACGAGCGCCGGCACGAGGCCGTCGGTCGTCCGCTTGAGACGCGCGGCGATCTGCGGGTCGAGGGTCTGCTGGTCAGTCACCCGTCGAGTATCCCCGACCTGTCCTGAGGGGCGGGACGGGCGCCGGTGCGACGTCGTCGCTAGACGGCGTGGCCGATCTGACGGTTGCCCGTGTTGATGTTCTTCGCGGCCCGGCGGATGACGGCGTTGCCGGCGTTGGGGTCCTTGTCCACCAGGGCGATCCGGCCGTGCTTGCGGACGTTCACCCTCAGGGTCAGACCGGCTGCGGTCTTCAGCGCCGCTCCTTCGGACTTCCGGGCCACGGCGTAGGTGATCGTGGCCCCGGGCACGACGTGGTCGGCACCGCTGCGAGCGAGGCACCCGGAGCTGCTGCTGCGGCGACGGAGGTGAGGAGTCGCCTCTTCATGGGGGTGTCCCTTTCGACGCGGTGTTCTTCGGTGGGGTGGGCTCAGGAGCCGCTGGTGGGCGAGGTGGCGGCGACGGCCGACGGGGAGTACGACGCACGCAGGACCGAGGTCACCGAGTGGCCGGGGTCGCCGTCGTCGGTCTCGAGGCTGATGTCGATGGCGGAGTAGGCCACCACCAGCGACTCCGGGACGTCGAAGCTGGCCCGGTGTCCTGGTGCCACCTGTCCGAGCGGCAGCATCTTGTTGGTGGCCGGGTCGAGCAGCCAGACGTAGTAGAACTCTCCCCGAGCGGCGTTGGGCAGGTCCACGGTGTCGACCCACATCCGCGTGACCTGCTGACGGTCGGTGTCCATGGCGACCTGCCCGCCGGCGGCGCCGGCGGCCCCGGCCACCGGCTCGAGGGCGGCGACCTGCTGGGGTCCGGTCGTCGGTGCGGGAGTCGTCGAGGTGGGCGCCGGGCGGGCGGCGGGCGGGGTGGAGTCGCCGCCGGGGAGGAGCAGCGCCGCCGACAGCGCCGCCACGGCCACCGCGGCGGCGGCGACCAGGACGGGTCGACGACGCCGGCGGCGCCTGATCTCGGCTCGCAGCTCCGCCGGCAACGGCACCGGCCCCGGGTGTGTGTCCGCGGAGACTTCGGCCGGGGTGGACACGCCGGCCCGGCGTACGGCCGCGGTGAGCAGCGCGTGCCCGAGGGAGAGGTCGACCAGGTCGTCGCGACAGGTGCTGCAGTCCTTCGTGTGCTCGGCGACCTCGAGCGCCTCGGCGTTGCCCAGCTCTCCCCGCAGCAGCCCGCTCAGGTCGGCGTGGTCGTCGTTCACGATCGGGTCCTCTCGGTCAGTTCACGGTCGGCAACCATCAGCTGGGCCAGGCGACGGGTGCCACGGGCGGCACGGGCCTTGACCGTGCCGAGCGGTGTGTCGAGGTGGCTGGCGATCTCGGCCTGGGTCAGCTGCCCGAAGTAGGCCAGCTCGATGACCGTGCGCTCGTGCTCGGGCAGGCGGGCCAAAGCCGTGCGCACCTCGGCCGCGTCGGCGTGGCGCTCGGCCATCTCGCGACCGTCGTCGCCCACGAGGTCACGGAAGGTGTCGACGTCGACCACGTCGTGGCGTCGGCTGCGAAGGCAGTCGATCGCGCGGCGCCGGGCGATGGTGAAGATCCAGCCGGCGAACCTGTGCGACGGGTCGTAGCGCGACCCGTGTCGCCAGACGTCGAGGAACGTCCGCTGCACCACGTCATCCGCGTCGGAGGGCCCGACGAACCTCGTCACGTAGGCGCGGACCCCGGCCGAGTAGGTGGAGTAGGCCTCCTCCAGCGCGCCCTCGTCGTGCTGCGAGAGTCGCAGACCGATCGCCTGCCCCGGGTCCATGCCTGTTATTCGGAGCAACTGCGCCATCGGTTGCAGGTCTCAGCAAGAAAGTCTGGAGGACGTCACTTCGACTGCTGCGCCACCCACGAGGAGTGCAACCGGGCGTAGACGCCGGGCTCGCCGTCGGGCAGGGCCCGTCCGACGAGCTCGGCGTGCGAACCGCGCTGGACGACCCGGCCCCGGTCGAAGACGATCACCTCGTCGGCGCTCTCGGCGGTCGAGAGCCGGTGGGCGATGGTGACCGAGGTGCGACCGTTCATCAGGCGCTCCAGAGCACGCCCGATCCGCATCTCCAGGGCCGGGTCGACCGCGCTGGTGGCCTCGTCGAGGACCAGCAGGTCGGGGTCGGCGAGGTGGGCCCGCAGCAGGGCCACGAGCTGTCGTTCACCGGCCGAGAGTGACTCACCGCGCTGGCCGACCCTGGTGTCCAGACCGTGCGGCAGCCCCTCGAGCCAGTCCCCCAGGCCGAGCTCGACCGCCGAGGCCGTCACCCGCTCCCGCGACGCGTCGAGGTCGCCGTAGCGGGCGTTGTCCAGCAGCGTCGAGTCGAACAGGAAACCCTCCTGCGGGACGAGCACCACCCGCCGTCGCAGGGAGGCGAACTCCACCTCGCGGACGTCGACGCCGTCGAGCAGCACCGCGCCCGACGTGGGGTCCATCAACCGCGTCAGCAACTTGGCGAAGGTCGTCTTGCCCGAGCCGGTCTCGCCGACCACCGCCACCCTGCTGCCGGACTCGATGTGCTCGGTGACCTCCCGCAGCACCAGCGGTCCACCGGGATAGCCGAACGAGACGTCCTCGAAGCCGACGTCCATCGCCCCGCGGGGCAGCGACTGCCCGGACGGTCCCGGGTCGTCGAGGTCGGCCGGCGTCTCCAGGATGCCGATCACCCGACGCCAGCCCGCGATCGCGTTCTGGGCGTCGGTGAGCACCTGGGTGCCCATCTGCACCGGGCCCACGAACAGGGTCACGAGGAACGCGAAGCCGATGACCTCACCCGAGCTGATGCCGCCGGCGAGGCCCAGCCAGATGCCGACGATCAGGACGCCGGCGTTGGCCAGCCCGGCCGAGACACCGCCCAGGCTGAACGAGAACGCCGTCAGGCCCTGGGCCCGGGTGGAGGCCGTCTGGTTGACCAGGATCGCCTCGTCGATGCGCTCCTGGGTGCGCGACTCGATGCCGTAGGTGCGCACGGTCACCGCGCCGACGACCGGCTCCGAGATGGCCGAGAGCATGGCGCCGACCGAGCGGCGTACGACGCCGTAGGCGAGCGAGAGCCGCCGCTGGAAGTAGCGCAGCGACAAGAACAGCGGCAGGAAGCAGACCCACACGAGGATGGTGAGCTGCCAGGAGTAGAACAGCATCACGATGGTGGCCAGCAGCACCTGACCGACGCTGATGATGCCGAACACCCCGCCGAAGACCAGGAACTGAGAGACCTGGTCGACGTCGCTGGTGACCCGCGAGACCAGGGCACCACGGTGCTCGGTGTTCTGGGTCAGCAGCGGCAGGTCGTGGACGTGTCGGAAGGCCTTGATCCGCAGTGTGGCCAGTCCCCGCTCGGAGGCGGTGAAGAGCCGGGCGGTCATGAAGTACGACGACACCCCGGTCGCCACGATCGCCAGCGCTGCGAGGACCGCCATCTCGGCGACGAACGACAGGTCGACGCCGTTGGGCCCGTTGATGCCCCGGTCGAGGGTCTGCTGCACCGAGACGGGTACGACGACCCGGCCGCCGGTGCCGACCAGGGCGAGCAGAAGGGTCCAGCCGAAGCCCTCACCGAGCTCCGGTGAGAGGCTCAGTCCCCGGCGCAACGTCTCGCGGGCGGAGATCTCCTCGCCGCTGTCGACGACCGTGCCCTGGTCGGTCAGCTCCTCCGGAGCAAGGTTCACGGTCACTGGACCACTCCTTCGGTCTCGTAGGCGTTGACCAGGGTCGCGTAGGCAGGGTTGCGCTGGAGCAGCTCCTGGTGGGTGCCGCGGTCGCCGATCCGGCCACTGTCCAGGAACAGGACCTCGTCGGCCAGCGCGATGGTCGCCTTGCGATAGGCGATCACCAGCAGGGTCGAGCCACCGCCGCGCTGGCGCATGGCGGCCAGGATCCGGGCCTCCACCTCGGGGTCGACGGCCGACGTGGCGTCGTCGAGCACCAGCAGGCGCGGGCGGCGCACCAGGGCGCGGGCGAGGGAGAGCCGCTGCCGCTGGCCACCGGAGAGAGTCGTGCCCCGCTCCCCCAGCTTGCTGTCGAGACCGTGGGCGAGGGCGGCGACGAAACCGTCGGCCTGGGCCGTGCGCAGGGCCTCCCACACCTCGTCGTCCGACAGGTCTGCGCCCAGGGTGACGTTGTCGCGCACCGTGTCGTCGAAGAGGAAGGCGGTCTGGGGCACCAGCGAGACGTTGGCGGCGACCTCTCCCGGCGAGAGGTCGCGCAGGTCCTGCCCGTCGAGGCGGACGACCCCCTCCTGCGGGTCGACGAGCCGCGTCACGAGCGAGGTGAGGGTGCTCTTGCCCGAGGCGGTGGCACCGACCACGGCGACCGTGCGGCCGGGGGCGATCGAGAAGTCGAGCCCGTGCAGCAACCGCTGTCCCTCGTCGTAGGCGAAGGCGAGACGGTCGACCTCGAGGGCGGCCCCCTGGGCGGGCACCCCGATCCGGCCGTCGCCGTACGTCGTCTCGTTGACCGTGTCGAGCACCCGGCTGACGCGGGTGAAGCCGACGACCGAGCGTGGGAACTCACCGAGCATCCAGCCGATCGACCGGATCGGGAAGGCCACGATGGTCAGCAGGTAGGCCACCGTGACGACGTCCCCGGGGTCGGCGACCCCGGAGCGCACCCGCCACACACCGACGCCGAGGACGGCCAGCACACCGAGGTTGGGCAGGCTCTCGAGGAACGGGTCGAAGGCGGCGCGGATCCGACCGGCGCGGATCCCCTCGTCACGCAGGATCCTGGCCTTTGCTGCGAAGCGGTCAGTCTCGGCGGACTCGCGACCGAGGGTCTTCACGACCATGGCACCGTCGAAGGACTCGTGGGCGATCTCGCTGAGCTCGGCGCGCAGGGCCTGGATGCGGGTGAAGATCGGCGAGGACATCCGCTGGAAGACCACGTTGACCACCATCACCAGGGGGAACACCAGCAGTCCGACGACCGCCATCCAGAGGTCGGTGTAGAGCATCTGCGCGATGGCGATCACCATCATCGCCAGTGTGCCGACGGCCATCGGCAGCGGTGCGATCGGAGCCCACGCCGCCTCGACGTCTGAGTTGGCGTTGGAGAGCAGCTCACCCGTGGGGTGACGCTGGTGCCAGGACATGGGCAGGGTGAGGTACTGGCGGGTGACCTGACGACGGTAGGACGCCTGCATCCGGTACTGCATGATCCCGGCGCCCAGCCGGCGGGCGACGATGCCGACCGCGCGCAGGATGGCCACCCCGAGGAACAGGGCGAAGATGGCCACCAGCCCGCCGGTGGTGGTCGCGCCGGTGTCGAAGGCGGGCAGCAGCACGTGATCGGTCGCCCACCCGAGCACCCACGCGTCAGCCACGGTCAACGCACCGAACAGCACGCTGCCGAGGGTGGACAGGGTGAACACCCACGGCTCGCGGCGGATGGCCACCCCGAGCACGTGGAAGCCTGCCGTCAGGGTGGAGGCACCCTTGGCGCGGCTCATCGGTTCATGGATTCGGGTGAGGTCGGCACAACGGGTGCAACCCTAAATGGCACCTCGGACATTCCGCACCGGGACTCCCGGTGCAGGCCACTGCCGAGGCAGAGGGCGGCCGACTACGATCAGCGGCATGGAGCCGATGTCGCGCACTGAGCGCGCCGCCCTGTGCAACACCGCCCTCGACGCAGGTGAGCAGGCACCCACCCTGTGTGGGGGCTGGACCGTCAAGGACCTCGTCATCCACCTGCTCGTCCGGGAGCGGGACCCGCTCGGCGCCCCCGGGATCGTGTTCCCCAGGCTCGAGTCCCTCACCGAGCGGTCCTCGCGCCGGCTCGCGGAGCAGGACTTCACCTCCCTGGTCGAGCGGGTGCGCAGTGGTCCCCCCAAGTGGTCGCCGATGGCGATCCCGCCGCTGGACCGTGCCCTGAACACGCTCGAGTACTTCGTCCACCACGAGGACATCCGCCGGGCCCGGGACGGCTGGGAGCCGCGGGAGCTCACCGAGCGTGACCAGCGGGCCATCTGGAGATCGGTCTCCGTCGCGGGCAAGGGCCTGGTGCGCTCGGTCGAGGCACCCGTCGAGATCCGCTGGGCCGACGACGAGAAGAAGCGTTCCGCCACCCTCAGCAAGGGCGACGACCCGGTCGTGGTGACCGGCGCCCCAGCCGAGCTGACGATGTTCCTCTTCGGCCGGGACCAGCATGCCGACCTGGAGTTCACCGGCCCCGAGCCGTCTGTGACAGCCCTGCACCGGGCTCGGTTCGGGATGTGAGTCGGCGTCTCCCGATCTGCTTGCAGGGCAGAAGGTCCTCGTCGAGGTCTTCCGGATGGGCGTGTGAGAACTTCCACCCTCGGGAGACCTCGACCTCTATCCGTCACCGACGCGCCGAAAGCTCCTCAGCGGGACCTACCCTCATCTGTGCAGGGCCCATTTGCGGTGCTCGAGCATCTGGGGGCGAGATTCCGCCCTGACGACAGCGTCGCCATGTGCCGCAAGCACTGCCGCAATGGCGAACGCTGCCGAGCCGATCAGCGACGCTGTCCCGCCGAGGATGCCCCAGCTGTTCGGCTGGTCCGGAAGCAGGATGGAGACGAGTCCGAGATAGGCATAGGCCGTGGTCACGGTGAGCGCGAGCACTCTCCAGCCAGGGCGTCGGGTCGCGGCCAACAGACCTGCGAGGGTCAGGAGCAGCATGTGTTCGGCGTTGGTCGCCAAGCCATTGAAGTCGGGTGCTGTCCCGCGAGGAAGTGTGGCCTGCACTCTGATCGCGTGGACGGCGAGGGGCGCGAGCATCCCTGCGGCTATGACTGCAACAGCCAGCAGGATCATGGATGGTCCGTTCTCGGACCGTAGCGTGGCCAGTTGCCGCGGATAGGGGTACGTCAGGGGGAGGAGCAAGAGCAGTCCGACGACGAACACGAACGGCGCGGCGAACGGGACGACGACCACCCCCGCGGTGAGTGCCGCGAGGAGCACGTACTGCACCAACAGCGCCGAGCGCGCAGGCCGCAGCAGCGCCGCCACGACAGCTACCAGCGTGAGCAGGTCGACGATCCCTTCGAGCCCGAGGTCCCAGCGCGCTTGCTGAGGGTCGGACAGGCCCTGGATGTTCACGCTCGTCCAGGTTGCGAGCACGTTGGGCGTGGCGGTGAGCAGAGCGAGCGCGGGGACACCAGCGGCGATGCAGAAGATGACTCGTCGGGTGCGAGAGGGTGACGGTGTGTGGGGGTGGTTGGTGGTCATGGTCTGAAGCTAGGAGCGTTCGTGGCTTCAGGCGTCACGCGGTGGGTTGATCTGCGCAGGTCATGGTCATCCTCGCGGACGATGGTGTCCATCAGGAGGTTGACGGCTTGAGGCTGTATGGGGGCTAGCCTCGCGGTGTGTGGGTCAGCAGAGCTGGACGACCACCGATCGGCGACATGTTGGTCGCGGTCGGGCTCTTGGTCGCCGCGCTGAGCGAAGTGTGGCTGGCCGGTACGGCGCCAGGACCCCGTGGTACGGGGTCCGCTGTTGCAGTGCTGTCGACCTTGCCTCTTGCTTGGCGTCGCCGGGCACCGGTGGTGGCTGTGGTGGGTGCCGTCACCGCGATCCTGCTTCCCCTGTTCCTTCGACCGCTTGTCGAAACCGATGGGCTCTTCGATGCCATCGCCTGGCTGGTCGCCGTCCACGCAGTCAACGCCTACAGCCGGCCACGCACTGCGGCGCCGGGCACGCTCGCCGTGGCCGTATCGGCGGTAATCGTGACGCTTGCGACGCCTGCGCTGTCGGGGGGAGCACAGAAGGCCGCGAGCGTGATGTGGGTGGTGGCAGTGTTCGGGATGGCCACCACTGCAGGGCAGGTGATGCGGCGCCAGCGAGTCAGGCTTGAGCGGGAGCGGGTCGTGGCCGAGGCAGAGGCGAGGGCTGTTGAGCGACGACGCATGGCCAGGGAGCTGCACGACGTGGTGGCACACGGCGTGGCGGTCATGGTGGTGCAGGCGGGGGCTGCTCAGGAACTCGTGAGCAGCGACCCTGGTCACGCATCCCGGCTGCTGGAGGCGGTCCAGCGCACAGGCGAACAGTCAGCGGCCGAGTTGCGTCGCCTGCTCGACCTACTTGGCGGAGATGAGCCAGGACTCGAGCCGCAGCCGACCCTGGCGGACCTCCCTGCCCTCGTCGAAAGGGTCCGCGAGGCCGGACTCGAGACGGACCTCGACACGTCGACCGGCACCGACGACATCGCGCCAGGGTTGCAGGTCACGGTCTACCGCGTCGTCCAGGAGAGCCTGACCAACGCGCTCAAGCACGGACATCGGTCCTCCGTCAGGGTCGCAGTGACGTCCAACGGTCACGCCTTGAGAGTGACGGTCAGCGACGCGAGCACAGAAGGCCCACAAGCGGCAAGCACCATCAACGCGCCCCGGCCCTCTGGTCACGGAATCCAGGGTCTCCGGGAACGGGTACGTCTCTACGGCGGCACCCTGCTGGCTGGTCCGCAGGGGTCGCGGTGGCGTGTGGAAGCGGTGCTTCCCCTCCACTCGGGGCCCGAACCGGTAGCTGCCGATCCCGAGCGGTTCGAACCGGAGACCCTTCAGTGATTCGAGTCTTGTTGGCCGATGACCAGGCCCTGGTACGTGAGGGCCTGCGCCTCATCCTCGACTCCCAACCCGACATCAGCGTGATCGCGGAAGCGGGCACGGGCGAGGAGGCGCTGGCAACCGCCCACCGGACCCGACCGGATGTCGTCGTCATGGACGTACGCATGCCCGGGATGGATGGGATCACCGCTACGGGCCGTCTCGTCGCGACCGCCAGCTGGCCGGTCAAGATCATCGTCGTCACCACCTTCGACCTCGACCGATACGTCTTCGACGCATTGAGATTGGGCGCCAGTGGTTTCCTGCTGAAGACCGCGCCCCCGCGTGTACTGCCCATCGCAGTGCGCGAGGTGCACGCCGGGGAGACCATGCTGTCCTCCGAGCTGACGCAGCGACTGATCCAGCGGTTCGCCTCTGCACCGCCGCCAGAGACCGATGTGGTACCTGCTGCCTTCGTGGCGCTCACCCCGCGGGAGCTGGACGTGCTTCGGCTTGTCGCGCGCGGCCTGAGTAACCGCGAGATCGCCGCCGATCTCGTCGTCGCCGAAGCCACGGTGAAGACACATGTCGTGCGCATCTTAGCCAAACTGGGCCTACGCGACCGAACCCAGGCAGCAGTGGCCGCCTACGAGCACGGACTCGTCGCAGCGCACCAGACGTGAGCGATTGCCTCTCGCCGCGCTGTAGAGCTTGCAGCGGCATCCCTTGACCCGCGGAACGCCCGCGCCCAGCCCTCGACCACACCGGTTGCTCCACCGGGGTGTCCGGTGACGCCCGACAGCCCGGGGAGATTCTCCGGCCGTCGTCCGGCTGGCTCCTTCTGGTTCAGCTCAGACGAGCCAGATCCCGTCGGATGTAGCGCAGGTGCGCCCACTCCTCCTCCAGGATCACGCGAAGGCAGTCACCGACGCTGGGATGCCAGTCACCGCCGCCCCACGCGTTGTCGCGTTCCCCGGCGAGCAACCCCGCCGTGGCCGTGGCCAGGAAGTCGGTCACCAGCTGCTGTCGCTCCGCCCGCACCGCGATTATCTCCTCGTAGGGCGGCGGGTCGACGCGGAAGATCGACATGTCGAAGCCCATCTCGGCTGCGCCGGTGAAGATCTGGCCG
>JBKJON010000191.1:0-3805 GCA_046595715.1 Marmoricola sp. | reverse complement strand
CATGGACTTCATGAACATGCTCGAGCGTGAGCGCCTCGAGTCGAAGAAGATCTCGAAGACGCAGTCGGTCACCTCGCAACTGCAGGCACCGATCGACCCCCGCAACGTGCACATCGGCCCGTCCGACTACGTCGCGTGGCTCGACGACCGCAAGTGGGCCTACGTCCGCCTCGAGGGCCGCGCCTTCGGTGACGTCCCGCTGAGCCTGGAGTACAAGCTCGAGGTCTGGGACTCCCCCAACAGCGCCGGCATCATCATCGACGCGCTCCGCGCCTGCAAGATCGCCAAGGACCGTGGCGTCGGCGGCCCGATCCTGTCGGCCTCGACCTACCTGATGAAGTCCCCCCCCGTGCAGATGGCCGACGACCTCGGCCGCGCGCAGGTCGAGGCCTTCATCCGCGGTGAGGTCGAGCGCTGACCCCACGACGCTGAGACGTCCTCACGGTCGGTCGACGGGCCGCGAACCCCACCACGGGTGCGCGGCCCGTCGCTGCGTCCCCAGGAGTCCTGACGGGTCTACCCTCAGCCCCATGAGCGAGCCTCCCGTCAGCGGTCCCGGTCAGCCCTCCAGCGAGGAGCCCGGCATTCCGCCCGGCCCCCCGTCGTACGGCGAGCAGTCGCCGCCGCCCCCGCCGCCCCCACCGTCGTACGCCGACACCCCGCCGCCCCCACCTGGTCAGGGGCAGCCGGGGTGGGCCTCGGGCCCGCCGCCCGGCACCGTCGGCGAACGTCCCGGTGAGCTGCTCGACCGGTTCGTCGCCCGCCTGATCGACCACGTCCTCCTCGGTGTGGTGAACGCGATCATCGCCTCGGTCGTCCTGGTCGGCATCATCGGACTCGACGGCGGTAGCGGACTCGGCATGCTCGGCTCCACCGGTGGCAGCTTCGCCGCCTCGGCGGCCATCGCCGTGCTGGGCGTCGCGATCGCGCTGGGCTACTTCGCCTTCCTCGACTCCACCCAAGGGCGCACCCTCGGCAAGATGGCGATGAAGCTGCGGGTGGAAGGCGCCTCCGGCGGCAAGCCGACCATCGAGGAGTCGCTCAAGCGCAACGTCTGGATCGCCCTCGGACTAGCCGGCATCGTGCCGGTCCTGGGCTTCATCGGAAGCCTGGCCTCCCTCGTGGTGGTCATCCTCATCGCCGTCGGGATCAACAAGGACACCGTCGCCCGGAGGCCATGGACCGACACCTTCGCCGGCACTCGCGTGGTGAAGGAAGGCTGAGCCTGTCCGCCCCCAGCGCCGGCCCACCCCCGGGCCGGCGCGGCTACACCGTTGGCGCCTCGCTCAGCTGGGGCGTGCGCACCTTCCAGGCCCACTCCGTCCCTCTCGCACTCATTGCCCTGGCCCTGCTGGGTGTCGGGGTGCTGGTCAACCTGGCCGGCTACCCGCTTCGGGCTGCCGTGGCCCCCCCGCTGGACTCCAGCGGCCGTGTCCAGCCCGGTGGTCTCTTCGGCCTCTCGGTCGCAGTGACCATGCTGGTGCTGGCTGTGATGGTCGCCGCCGCGCTCGTCGTCCAAGCGGCACTCGTCAACGCCGCACTGAAGCTGACCCGAAGCGAGCAGGTCACGTTCTCCTCCAGCTTCTCAGGCCTCGACATGCGCGCCGTCGTGCTCACCGCGCTGCTCGTGGGGGCCATCGTGTTCGTCGGCCTCCTGCTGTGCCTCGTGCCCGCGCTGATCGGGCTCTTCCTCACCTCCTACGCACTGTTCTTCGTCGTGGATCAAGGCCTCCCGCCGGCCCAGGCGGTCCGCGCCAGCGTCCAGATGTGCACGCGCAGCCCCGGTCCCCTCGGCGGGATGTTCCTGGCTTCGCTGGCCGTGGCGGGGCTGGGACTCTGCCTGTGCGGGGTCGGCCTCCTGGTCGCCCTCCCGGTCGTCGTGCTGGCGCAGGCCTACACCTATGGGGTCTTCACCGGCGACCCGGTCTGAGAACCGTTCCCCAACCCGTGCAACGGGGCTGCGAGCCGGACCCGAGCGACCCTCAAGCGGGGTCTTCCACCCTGAGGTGGTCAGCACGGCCTACCTCAGGAGATCACCATGCGCAGCGCCCTCTACCGTCTCGGCCACTCCAGCGCCGCCCACCCGTGGCGCGTGCTGCTCGGATGGGTCCTCGCCCTGGCGGTCGCGGCCGGCATCGCTGCCGCGTACGGCGGGCCGACGCAGGAGAACTGGGACGTGCCCGGGGCGCGTGCTCTCGGTGGAGTACGACGCCCGGTCACGCACCGCGACCTGATGGGCAGGGGCGAGCCGCTGGTCGAGGCGGTCACCCCGACCCGCGACGCGGGTCTCCAGGTCGAGCTCAACGGCACCATGGCCGAGCAGTCGGCCGAGCCGATGACGGGCATCGGCGAGATGCTGGGCATCGGGGCCGCGCTGCTCGTGCTGGTCCTGGTGTTCGGGTCCGTGGTCGCGGCCGGCGTGCCGATCGCGGCCGCCCTCGTCGGGCTCGTGATAGGCGGCTTCGGCACCACCGTGCTCGCCGGTGTCATGGACGTCAGCCTCAGCGCCCCGATGGTCGCGACGATGGTCGGGCTCGGGGTCGGCATCGACTACGCCCTGCTGCTCGTCGTCCGGTTCGCCGAGCACCTGCGCGAGGGGGCCGAGGTCCTCCACTCAGCCGGTCTGGCCACCGCGACCGCCGGACGCTCAGTGGTCTTCGCCGCCTCGACCGTGCTGGTCTCGCTGCTCGGCCTCGGGCTGGCCGGGCTGCCGACGTACTCCGCGTTCGGGCTGGTCACCGCGATCTCGGTGGCCTCGGTCGCCATCGCCTCGCTCACCCTGGTGCCCGCCCTGTGCGGTCTGGGCAGTCGCGGTCGCGCTGGACGCCACCGTGGTCCGCATGGTCCTGGTGCCCGCCACGATGTCGCTCCTGGGCGACCTCAACTGGTGGATGCCGCGTCGGCTCGACCGGGTGCTGCCGCGCCCCCGGGACCCAGCCGCACGCCGAGCCCGAGCTCGAGCGCGTCTGAGGCCCGGCGCACGCGCGAGCCCTGCCCCCGGTCGGTCATGATCGGGGGCATGGCCGCGCCCGCACCCACCACCACGGCGGTGCCGTGGTGGCGCGGACCGGCCTTCCTCCGGCTCCTCGCGGTGCGCGTCTGCGGGCAGGTCGGTGACGGCGTCGTCCAGGCTGCGCTGGCGACGTACGCGTTGTTCTCCGACCAGCGGGCCGACCCGGTCGAGCTGGCCGCGGCGGCCGCCGTCGTGCTGCTGCCGTACTCCCTGCTGGGGCCCTTCGTCGGCGTCCTGCTCGACCGGTGGTCACGTCGACAGGTGCTGCTCGTGGGCAACCTCCTGCGGACGGGCGTCGTCCTCGTCCTCGCGCTGCTGGTGGGCACCGACGCCCCGGAGGTCGCGGTGTACGCCGTGGTGCTGGTCGCGCTGGGCATCAACCGCTTCCTGCTCTCGGGGTTGTCCGCGGCGCTGCCGCACACCGTGCGCGTGGAGGAGCTGACCCCGGCCAACGCACTCACCCCCACGCTGGGCACGGCGGCGTTCGTGGCAGGGCTCGGGACCGGCGGGCTCCTGCGCGCCCTGCTCGACGACGGGCGCTCCGAGGCGGTGGCCAACGGGATCGTCGTGGCGGCGGGCACGGCGGCCTACGTCCTCGCGGCCGGCGCCGCGCTCCTGACCGGCCGCGGGGCGCTCGGTCCCGACCATCGGATCGCCCCGCCCTCACCGCGCCACGTCGCGGTCGGCGTCCTGGAAGCCGTGCGCCACCTGCGGCAGCGGCCGGTCGCGGCCGGCGCCCTGGCGACCGCGTCGGTCGTGCGCTGGGGCTTCGGGCTCCTCGCTGTCTCGGTC
>JBKJON010000147.1:0-5503 GCA_046595715.1 Marmoricola sp. | reverse complement strand
CTTCGGCGTCGGGTGAGCGTCTTCGAAACCGAGGGACGAGGCTGCCTCTCAGCGGCCCCGCGGTACCACCCTCCTTGGCCGGCCAGGTGCTCGCCGACCCACTTCATGGGCGACCCGGGTGGGTCCACCGCTGCCGGTTCTAGTGCGCGACGACCCGGACAGCGGTCGTGCACGTTTCTTCCGGCGACTCCGGGTTGATGTTCTCCAGCTGCCGTGCCACCGGGCTCACACCGTCCCCAGCTCGCTCATGGCCGTGCAGTCGGGTACTCGTCCCCTCCACGCCTTGCGGTGGGCCCAGTGTGCCAGAAGTGTGAAAGAGTTCTCCGACCGTGTGGGATGGTGCCGTGGCAATTGCGGGTTGAAGGGGATCGCCGCACCACATATCCTCGCGCCACCACGTGTGACACAGCTCAGGCAGCAGCCGGATGAGGGGCTCTCGGACCATGGCACCAGCGACCAGGAAGTCCTTGGCCAGCCGCGCAGGAGCAGCGGCTCGCAAGGTGGTCTCCCGCGGCTCCTCCGTGGCCAAGCCCGCCACGTCCGCGGCCCCGAAGAAGGCGACCGCGAAGAAGGTGGCCGCCAAGACCGCCGCAGCCAAGAAGACATCAGCCAAGAAGACAGCAGCCAAGAAGACAGCAGCCAGCAAGAAGGCCGCGGTGGCGACTCCCGCCACGAAGACCCCCGCCAGGAAAACTCCAGCCAAGAAGGCAGCCAAGAAGACCGTGACCGCTCAGCCGGTAGCCAAGAAGACCCCTGCCAAGAAGACAGCCGCCAAGAAGGCGACCGCCGCCGCAGCGGACGAGCTCGTCGTCCTCGCGGCGGAGGACCCGTGGACCAAGGCGGAGCTCAAGGAGGTCCGCACCCAGCTCACCGACGATGTCGAGCGCCTCACCGGCGAGCTGGCCGAGGTCGAGGGTGATCTCGCCGGCATGATCGAGAACTCCGGCGAGGGCGCCGGGCACGACCAGGCCGACGTCGGGTCCGCGTCGTTCGAGCGTGACCAGGAGATGGTCATCGTCAACAACGCCCGCGACATGCTCGAGCAGTCGCAGCACGCCCTCGAGCGCATCTCGGACGGCACCTACGGCCAGTGCGAGAACTGTGGCAACGCGATCGGCAAGAACCGGCTGATGGCCTTCCCCCGGGCGACCCTGTGCCTGAGCTGCAAGCAGCGCGAGGAGCGTCGCTGAGCACCAGTGTGACTACCGACTCCAGCGCGAGGACCGCCGCGGGGCTCTCGTTCGCGGTGGCCGCCGTGGCGCTCGTCCTCGACCTGGCCAGCAAGCAGCTCGCCGTCCGTGAGCTCACCGGTCGGGCACCCGTGGAGGTCGTGGGCAACCTGCTCGAGCTCCGGCTCGTCCGCAACCCCGGCGCGGCCTTCAGCGCGGGTGCCTCGCTCACCCCGGTGATCTCGGTGGTGGCCGTGGTCGCCACGGCGGTGGTGGTCTACTACGCGCTCCAGGCGCGGCACCGGGGCTGGGCCGTGGCGCTGGGCCTGCTGCTCGCCGGTGTCTCCGGCAACCTGGTCGACCGGCTCTTCCGGGCTCCGGGGCCGTTCCGGGGCCACGTCGTCGACTTCTTCGCGCTGCCCAACTGGCCGGTCTTCAACGTCGCCGACATGTGCATCAACGTCGCCGCGGTGCTCTTCGTGGTCCTGCTGCTGCGCGGCGTGCGCCTCGACGGGACTCGTCACGAACCCGCCGACCGGCGAGACGACTGATGACCGAGGCCGACGGTGAGCAGCGCACCCTGCAGGTGCCGGAGGGGCTCGCAGGGGAACGCATCGACGTGGCGCTCGCTCGGATGTTCGGGATCTCGCGCAGCAAGGCCGCCGAGCTGGTCTCGCGAGATCTCGTGCTCCTCGACGGCCAGCCGGCCGCCAAGTCCGACCGGCTGGTCCCCGGCACCCAGCTCGACATCACCTTCCCCCACCAGGCCGACCCGCTCGAGGTCGCCGACGAGGTGGTGGAGGGGATCGGGATCATCCATGACGACGACGACATCGTGGTCATCGACAAGCCGGTCGGGGTCGCCGTACACCCGTCGATGGGGTGGACCGGTCCCACCGTCGTCGGCCACCTGCGCGGCGCCGGGTTCCGGATCGCGACGAGCGGAGCGCCCGAGCGACGCGGCATCGTGCAGCGGCTCGACGTCGGTACGTCGGGCGTGATGGTGATCGCGAAGAGCGAGCGGGCCTACTCCCTGCTCAAGAACGCCTTCCGCCACCGTGAGGTCGACAAGACCTACCACGCACTGGTCCAGGGGCACCCTGATCCGCTGGAGGGCACGATCGACGCGCCCATCGGGCGGCACACCAAGTCGGACTGGAAGTTCGCCGTTCGCGAGGATGGCAAGCACAGCGTCACCCACTACTCCACGCTCGAGGCGCACCGCTTCGCCAGCCTGCTGGAGGTACACCTGGAGACCGGGCGCACCCACCAGATCAGGGTGCACATGGCCGCGCTGAAGCACCCCTGCGTCGCCGACATGACCTACGGCGCCGACCCGACCCTCGCGGAGCGGGTCGGCCTCGAACGTCAGTGGCTGCACGCCGTACGGCTCGGTTTCGAGCACCCAGGGACGGGTGAGCAGGTGCTCTACTCCTCGCCCTACCCGGACGACCTGGCTCAGGCCCTGGAGATCATCCGCGATGCAGACTGAGGACGAGTTCGAGCTGCGTCCGGGGTCCCAGGACGACCTCGGCGCGCTGCCCGAGGTCTTCTTGTCCGCGACCGCCGGGCCGGGGCATCCCGACGAGACCAGGACTCAGGGTGAGGTCAGCGCGTGGACCCTGGCCCTGCTCGATCGACCCGGGCGCGAGCTGTGGGTGGCGGCCCGGGACGAGACGATCCTCGGCTTCGTCCTGCTGGAGGCTGACTGGGTCAACCTGCTCTTCGTCCACCCGCACCGGCCGGCCCACGGGGTCGGAGCCGCCCTGCTCGACCTGGTCAAGAGCCTGCGCGCCCGCGGTTTCGGCCTCCGGGTCTACCAACGCAACCACCGGGCGCGAGCGTTCTACCGCAAGCACGGTCTGATCGAGCTCGAGCGCACCGACGGCAGCAGCTACCGCGACGCCGAGCCGGACCTGCAGATGGCGTGGCCCGGGGACGACCCGATGGCCTACCTGCGGCGTCGCATCGACAGCCTGGACGACGAGCTGGCGGTGCTCCTGGCGCGTCGTACGGCGCTCACGGGGGCGGTCCAGGACCACAAGGCCGCGTCGGGGGCCCACGGCGGACAGCGTGGCCGTGACCCCTGGCGGGAGGCCGAGATCGTCGCCCGGATGGCCTGCCACGTGCCCGAGCTGGGGCCGGAGCGGATCGCCCGCGTCATGCACACCGTGATCGAGGAGAGCCTCGCCGCCTGGGAGGCGGGTGCCGGCTCGGGGCCGGCCTGACGGGACGCCGAGAAGGCGCCCGCGCCTGTCAGGACCCCCTGTCATGCTGACGTACGCTGACCTTCTTCCCCCGCACGACCAGGTTCCGCGAGCGTTCTCGGGCCTGTGCAGAAGACGGGTGTCCACCACAGAGCTCCGGGAAGGGCTGATCGCGCTCCATGTCGGGCAACGCTTCGAACAAGGACGGCTTCGTCCACCTGCACGTCCACACCGAGTACTCCATGCTCGACGGTGCGGCCCGGCTGGGGGGCATGTTCGAGCGCACCGCGGAGCTCGGCATGGACGCGATCGCGATGACCGACCACGGCAACGTCTTCGGCGCCTACGACTTCTGGTCCAAGGCACGTGAGGCGGGGGTCAAGCCGATCATCGGCATGGAGGCCTACTTCACGCCCAACACCTCACGCTTCGACAAGAAGCGGGTGCGTTGGAACGACGGTGGCAACGACGACGTCTCGGGTTCGGGCGCCTACACCCACATGACCCTGCTCGCTGAGAACACCTTGGGCATGCACAACCTGTTCCGGCTCTCCTCGCGCGCCTCGATGGAGGGCTTCTTCTACCAGCCCCGGGCCGACCGCGAGCTGCTCACCGAGTACGCCGAGGGCCTGATCGCGACCACCGGGTGCCCCTCGGGCGAGGTCCAGACCTGGCTGCGCATCGGTGACTACGACAAGGCCCGCGAGGCGGCCGGCGACTTCCAGGACATCCTGGGCAAGGACAACTACTTCCTCGAGCTGATGGACCACGGCCTCGACATCGAGACCCGGGTGCGTGACGGCCTGCTGCGACTGAGCAAGGACCTCGGCATCGCGCCGGTCGCGACCAACGACTCCCACTACGTCCACCAGAGGGACGCCCCCTCCCACGAGCACCTGCTGTGCGTCTCCTCGGGCAGCGTGATGTCGGACCCCAAGCGGTTCCGGTTCAACGGCGACGGCTACTACATCAAGTCACCCGCCGAGATGCGTGAGCTCTGGGCCGTGCGCAACGGCTTGCCCGAGGCCTGCGACAACACCCTGCTGATCGCCGAGCGCTGCGACGTCGAGTTCACCGAGGGCAACGGCACCTACATGCCGCGCTTCGGCTGCCCCGAGGGTGAGGACGAGAACTCCTGGATGGTCAAGGAGGTGGAGAAGGGGCTTCGTTACCGCTACCCCCAGGGCATCCCCGACGCCGTCCGCAAGCGCGCCGACTTCGAGGTAGGCGTGATCATGCAGATGGGGTTCCCGGGCTACTTCCTCGTCGTGGCCGACTTCATCAACTGGGCCAAGGACAACGGCATCCGCGTCGGCCCGGGCCGTGGCTCGGGGGCCGGCTCGATGGTCGCCTACGCGATGCGGATCACCGACCTCGATCCTCTCGTGCACGGCCTGATCTTCGAGCGGTTCCTCAACCCCGACCGCGTCTCCATGCCCGACTTCGACATCGACTTCGACGAGCGTCGTCGGGGCGAGGTCATCCGCTACGTCTCCGACAAGTACGGCGACGACCGGGTCTCGATGATCGTCACCTACGGCACCATCAAGGCCAAGCAGGCGGTCAAGGACTCCTCCCGCATCCTGGGCTATCCCTTCGCCATGGGTGACAAGATCACCAAGGCGATGCCGGCCTCGGTGATGGGCAAGGACGTCCCGCTCAAGGAGATCTTCGACCCCGCCCACAAGCGCTTCGGCGAGGGCGGTGAGTTCCGCACGCTCTACGACGGCGACGCCGACGTGAAGACCGTCGTGGACACCGCCATCGGCCTCGAGGGGCTCAAGCGTCAGTGGGGCGTCCACGCCGCCGGCGTCATCATGTCCAGCGAGCCGCTGCTCGACGTCATCCCGGTGATGCGACGCCCGGCCGACGGCGCCAAGATCACGCAGTTCGACTACCCGACCTGCGAGAAGCTCGGCCTGATCAAGATGGACTTCCTCGGGCTCCGCAACCTGACGGTCCTCGACGACGCGCTCATCAACATCGAGTCCAACCGCGGCGAGAAGATCGTGCTCGAGGAGCTCGAGCTGACCGACGCGGCGACCTACAACCTGCTGCAGCGGGGCGACACCCTCGGTGTCTTCCAGCTCGACGGCGGCCCGATGCGGGCGCTGCTGCGCAGCATGC
>JBKJON010000529.1:0-4730 GCA_046595715.1 Marmoricola sp. | reverse complement strand
CGGCGACGCTCGCGTGGGTCATCCGGCCGGGGTGCTCGATCAGCGACTCGACGCCGCCGAGCGACTCCCCCAGCGTGAACACCTGGGCCTTGTCGCAGACGTCGAGGGCACGTTCCTCGCCGCCGGTGACGCGGAAGGACACGATGCCGCCGTACCTCTTCATCTGGCGGCTGGCGATGTCATGACCCGGGTGCTCCTCGAGGCCGGGGTAGAAGACCTGCGTGACGGCCTCGTGCCCGACCAGGAAGTCCACGACCTTCTCGGCGTTGTCGCAGTGGCGGTCCATCCGGACGCCCAGCGTCTTGAGCCCGCGCAGCACCAGCCACGCGTCGAACGGCCCGGCCACGGCACCCATCGAGTTGTGGTGGAAGGCGATCCACTCGGCCAGCTCGAGGTCGCGTACGACGAGGGCGCCGCCGACGACGTCTGAGTGGCCACCGCAGTACTTCGTGGTCGAGTGCAGGACCACGTCGGCGCCGAGCACCAGCGGCTGCTGGAGGTACGGCGAGGCGAAGGTGTTGTCGACGACCAGGAGCGCACCGGCGTCGTGCGCGACGGCAGCCAACGCCTCGATGTCCCCGATGTTGAGCAGCGGGTTGGTCGGTGTCTCGATCCAGACAGCCTTGGTGCGGCCCGGGACGATCGCGGCGCTGACGGCGTCGAGGTCACTCACCGGGGCGGGGCTGTGCTCGAGCCCCCACCTCGTCGCGACCTTGTCGATGAGGCGGAACGTGCCGCCGTAGGCGTCGTCGGGGATGACGACGTGGTCACCGGGGTTGCAGATCGTGCGCAGCAGCGTGTCCTCAGCGGCCAGACCGGAGGCGAACGCGAAGCCGCGCTCCCCCTCCTCCAGCGCCGCGATGTTGCCCTCGAGCGCCGTGCGGGTGGGGTTGCCTGACCGGCTGTACTCGTAGCCGCCCCGCAGACCACCGACGCCGTCCTGCTTGTAGGTCGACGTCGCATAGATCGGCGGGATCACCGAGCCGGTCATCGGATCCGGTTCGTAGCCGGCATGGATGGCGCGGGTCTCGAAGCCCTGCCCCTTGATCGGGTGCAGATTGCGGTGTTCTTGAGTCACCCGCCGAGGCTACTCGTCGGCGGCGTGGAGCCGGGAAGCGATGCCGGGCCGCTCACGCTCTGCCCACCCCCGCGTCAGACTCAAGAGGAGTCCGGGAAGCACGCGGGCACTCTTCTTGTTGGGAGGGGTGCACCCCACGAAAGGCGACAGATGTTCCAGCGAACCAAGTCCACCGTCCCTGCGGCCAGCGAGGCTCTTGCCGGCCGCCCCGAGCGTCCCTTCGGGCTCTCCGAGCGTCACAAGGCCCTCGACGCACCCCTGGTCACCGACGAGGTCCCCGAGGGCTACGAGGTCGCTGTCTTCGGGCTCGGCTGCTTCTGGGGCGCTGAGGAGATCTTCTGGCAGGTCCCAGGCGTCTGGTCGACCTCCGTCGGCTACGCCGGCGGCAGCACCCCGAACCCGTCCTACGAAGAGGTCTGCAGCGGCCGAACGGGCCACACCGAGGCCGTTCGCGTGGTCTTCGACCCCACGAAGGTCTCCTTCGCCGACCTCGTCGCGACCTTCTACGAGGTGCACGACCCCACGCAGGGCATGCGCCAGGGCAACGACCGCGGCACGCAGTACCGCTCCGCGATCTACTACACCTCGCCCGAGCAGGAGATGGCCGCCCGCCTCGTCACCGAGCGCTACCAGGTCGAGCTCACCAGGCGCGGCTACGACGCGATCACCACCGAGATCAAGCCCGAGCAGCCGTACTACTACGCCGAGGACCCCCACCAGCAGTACCTGCTGAAGAACCCCTTCGGCTACCGCTGCCACTCGGCGACGGGCGTGCCGGTCCCGCGCTGACCTGAGTGCGGTAGGTGTCACTCGGGTCTGCGAAGTTTGAGTTGCACCCTGTTGTCGGCACACTGGGCGCATGAGTGACCAGACTCCACCTCCCGACCAGCCCTCACCGACCCCGACCGGGGTCGGTGACGGCGCCGGACAGGGTGTCACGCCTGTCCCGCCCCCGCCCGCCGAGGCCGACTACGGCTCGGTGCCTCCGCCTCCCCCCGCACCTGGCAAGAAGTCGCGCACCGGCCTGATCGTCGGGATCATCGCCGGCCTCGTGGTGCTGGCCATCGTGGCCGTGCTCGCCATCGTGCTCGTGGTCAACAAGGGCGAGGACACGCACTCCATCGCGATCCCCTCGACCGCAGGCGGGATGAAGCGTGACACCGACAAGGAGACCGAGCTCAAGCTGCAGCTCGACGCAGCCGAGGAGCAGTTCAAGACCCAGGCCAAGAACGTCAGCTACGTGAAGTCCGGCGTCTTCAACCAGGACGACAGCAAGCGTGGCCCCAAGGGCGCACTCGTCTTCCTGGGCGCCAAGCTCAAGAAGGTCCAGAGCCCGACCTCCTTCGTCACCGCCTTCAGCAAGCAGGCCACCACCAACGGGTTCACGATCGACAAGATCTCCGCCGGCGAGGGTGGCGGCAAGGCCGTGTGCGCCTCCCAGGCGACCGGCCAGAAGGTGGCCATCTGCGCCTGGGCGACGACGGACTCCCTGGGCGAGCTCTTCCCCACCGTCCGGGGCTACGACGCCAAGCAGCTCTCCAAGATCCTCATCGACCTGCGCTCGGACGTCGAGAAGACCGAGTAGTAGACGAGAACAGCCAGGCAGGGGCCGGCAGGTCGCGGTGCTGACCCGATGGGGACGCACGCTGGATCCTGACCGGCCCCTTCCTGACTACCCACGCCCCCAGCTCGTCCGCGAGCGCTGGGTCAACCTGAACGGCCTCTGGGAGCACGCCTTCACCTCGGCCCCCGAGCGCCCGTCCGCCTGGGACGGACCGATCGTCGTCCCGTTCTCCCCGGAGGCGCCACTCTCGGGCGTGGACCGACAGCTGCAGCCCGACGAGTGGCTCTGGTACCGCCGCCCCTTCGTCGCCCCCGAGCCCCCGGTCGAGGGTCGGGTGCTGCTGCACTTCGGGGCCGTCGACCAGTCCTGCACCGTCTGGGTCAACGGGCACGAGGTGGGCTCGCACACCGGCGGCTACCTGCCCTTCACCCTCGACATCACCGACGTCCTCGAGGGCGGTGCCGAGCTGCTCGAGGTGCGCGTGCAGGACCTCTCCGAGACGGCGGTGCACGCTCGGGGCAAGCAGCGCCTCGATCGCGGCACGATCTGGTACACCGCCCAGTCGGGCATCTGGCAGACCGTGTGGCTCGAGCCGGTTCCAGCGGCGTACGTCGAGAGGCTGGTGCTGGTGCCGAGGTTGGCCGCCTCGGCGCTCGAGGTGACGGTGCACGTCAAGGGGTTTGAGACGTCCGCTGGCGCACGCTCCTCCACCACCACGGCCCGTGTCACCGTTTCGTCGCAGGCGGCCGTCCGGGTCCTCGTCGGGCAGCCCACCCTCATCCCGCTCACCGACGTGCACCTGTGGACCCCCGACGACCCGCACCTCTACGACATCGAGGTGAGCCTCGGCGAGGACCACGTGACGTCGTACGCCGGGATGCGCTCCTTCGGCGTCGGCCGGGACGAGGACGGCCACCCCCGCCTGCTGCTCAACGGTG
The DNA here is from genome assembly GCA_046595715.1 of Marmoricola sp. Classification (GTDB taxonomy): domain Bacteria; phylum Actinomycetota; class Actinomycetes; order Propionibacteriales; family Nocardioidaceae; genus Marmoricola. Next base: position 1,150 of record JBKJON010000529.1, on the reverse strand, counting down.
AGCCGGTGGTCCATGTCGGGGTGCTCGACCAGGGCTACTGGCCGGACGGGCTGATGACGCCGCCGAGCGACGCGGCGCTGGTGCACGACATCGAGACCATGAAGTCGCTCGGCTTCACGATGCTGCGCAAGCACGCCAAGGTCGAGTCCCTGCGCTGGTACGCCCACTGTGACCGGCTCGGGATGCTGGTCTGGCAGGACATGGTCAACGGTGGCGGCCGCTACCGGCACCTGGTGACCGTGCTCCCCGCCACCCGACCCGTGCGGGTGAGCGACCGCTGGTACTCCCTCTTCCACCGCCAGGACGCCGAGGGACGCGACGAGTTCCGTCGCGAGGTCCGCGCGACCGTCGAGCTGTTGCGCAACGTCACCTCGCTGGCGGTCTGGGTCCCCTTCAACGAGGGCTGGGGCCAGTTCGACGCCAACACCGTCGCGCGTGACGTCGCCGACCTCGACCCCACCCGTCAGGTCAACCACACCAGCGGCTGGGTGGACCAGGGTGGCGGTGACATCGCGAGCTTCCACCGCTACGTCCGGCCGTTCCGGATGCCCCGGCGGTGGTGGTGGAGGCGGCGCCCCCGACGCGTCGTCGCCCTGACCGAGTACGGCGGCCACAGCATGCGCGTCGAGGGCCACGACTGGAGCCTTCGCGAGTTCGGCTACCACCACGCCGCGGGACCCGCCGAGCTCGAGGCGGGTTTCCGCGCGCTGCACCGCCCCCTGGTCGATGCCGTGGCCCGGGGGCTCGGCGCCACTGTCTACACCCAGCTCAGCGACGTGGAGGACGAGCTCAACGGCCTGGTCACCTGGGACCGCGAGGTCCTCAAGCTCGACCCCGACGTCGTACGACGCGTGACGGCGGGCCTGCGCTCCGAACCGAACGGACTCAGAGGCCCGAGTCGACCCAACGCTGACCGATGACCTTCAGCGAGGCCGTGCCCGCCGTGAGCTCGGCGACGATCTCCTCGGCCGCGACCCTTGCCACCGGCGGGACGGCGAGACGCAGCGAGGCCTCGCCGGTGTACTCAACTCCCAGGACCCTGGCCCCGCGGGAGCGCAGGGCGTGCTCGAGCTGACCCACCGCGGCGATGTCGACCTCGACCTCGCACAGCTCCTGCAGCACCCGTTCGACGACGCCGACCTCGTCGAGC
>JBKJON010000490.1:0-4900 GCA_046595715.1 Marmoricola sp. | reverse complement strand
GCCAGGCGACTCGAACAGCGCCTCGTGCTCAGGGACGGCAGGGTCGATGACCTCGAGCGACGTGTTCCGGTGGAGAGGGTCGAGGCGCACGGTGTTTAGGTACGCAGTGCGCGACCTGCTCCGTAACCCACGCCGGACGCTTGCCGCCGTCGTCGGGGTGATTCTCGGGGTCGGCCTGTTCTCCGGCGTCCTGTTCTTCGTCGACGCCTCCGGGGCATCGATGACCCAGCGTGCCCTCGCTCCGGTGGACATCGACCTGCAGCGGGTGCTGACCGCGCCGCTGGGCAAGTCGCTCACGCTGACCCAACGCGCTGCGGGCAGCGGTCGTCTCGAGACTGGTCAGCAGACCAGGGTCACCCTGACGGTGACCAACCCTGGGGGGGCTGCGGTGGCGCACGAGGTGCTGATCAAGGACCGGTTGCCCGCCGGCCTGGCCTACGTTCGCGGCTCGGCTCGCGTCGGGGGCACGGCCCTGCCCGATGTCGAAGGCCAGAGCCCGTTCTCACACGGACCGGGACACATCGGTCACGTCGTCGGCAGGGTGGTGCCGGGACAGGTAGTCCGGTTCGACTACCTGGTACGCGGTAGGAAGTCAGTCGCCGACGTCGCCCAGGTGCTGGCGAACGCGACCGTCTCCTCCCGAGAGCACCTGCTGCCGATCCCGGCGAACCAGGCCGCGCCCGTGAGCTTCGAGGAGCTCGACCGGCGGATGTCGGCGATCCCCGGGGTGGCCTCGGCTGACCAGCTAGCCTTCGCCCAGCTCTCCTCGGGCTCGCTGGCTGTGGGCGACGTGCGAGTGGACCGGCCCCTCAAGGTGTTCGGCTTCGACGCCTCCTATGCCCGGCACTACCCCAAGGTGAAAGTGACGTCTGGCTCGTTCCGCACCGACGGCGCGCTGCTCAGCGTGAGCACGGCACGCACCTTGGGCGTCGGTCCCGGTGACACGGTGAGCATCAGGCTGCCGGGCGGCGCGCCCGACCTCTCCGTGCCAGTGAGCGGGATCGTCGACCTGTCCCGTGCGAGGCCGCTGTTCAACAGCCGCGAGGGTGCCAAGCTCGAGGACTTCCTCTATGTGCGGGACTCCGTGGTCTTGAGCCTCAGACTGTTCGCGGAGCGGGTGCTGCCGGCCTTCCGGCAAGCGACCTCAGTCCGGGGTCAGGCGCTGGCGGTCAAGTCGCCGCCCACTCTGGAGGTCGACGTGTCCCTGGACCGGTCTCCGTTGGCGACCGATCCAGCGGCGGCCCTTCGGCAGACGCAGCGCATCGCTGAGGCGGTCAAGCGGGTGGCCCCGGGACAGGACTTCGTCCTCGACAACGCCTCCAACACACTGACCGTGGCCCAGGCGGATGCGGCGGTGGCCAAGAAGATGTTTCTCTTCCTCGGCCTGCCCGGACTGGTGCTCGCGGGCGCTCTGGCCGCCTACGGCGGTGCTGTCCTGGCGGCGACGCAGCGCCGTGAGCAGGCGCTGCTGCGACTGCGCGGCGCCAACGCCCGCCACCTGAGCCGGATGCTGCTCTATCGCACGGCCATGCTGGCCGGCGCCGGCTCCCTGCTGGGAACCCTGGCCGGCTTGCTCTCCTGCGCGGTGGTCCTCGGAGCTGGCAGTCTGCGGTCCGCGTCGGGCGTCTCCCTCGGGGTCTCCGCGTTGCTGTCCATGGGTGCAGGGCTGACGGCGACCGGTGTGGCGCTTTACCTCCCGAGCCGTCGGGCGCTCGGTCGCGAGGTCGCCGGTGAGCGCCGGGTCATGGCCGTCGACGGGACGCCCCCTTGGCGTCGCTGGCGTCTGGATCTGGTGGCACTCTCACTCACGATCACCGCCACGTTGGCGGCACTGTGGACCGGAGCGTTCGACGCCCCGATGGGGAACGTGTCGACGGGGCAGGCGACGGCACTGCGCTCCCAGTTGCTGGTGCTTCCGATGTCGAGCTGGCTGGTCGGGACCCTGCTGGGTGGGCGGATCCTCGAGCACGTTGCGCGAAACGTTCCGGTTCCCACGGCGCCACGATTCGGAAACGTCGTGCGCGGACTGCTCAACCGCACGCTGTCACGGCGCTCGCGTCAGCTCTTTGCCGGCATCGTCGGTGTTGGACTCGTCGTTGCGTTCGGCATGGGGCTGGCCATCTTCACAGCGACCTATGACTCCGCCAAGGAGGCCGATGCCCGGTTCACTGTCGGGTCCGACCTGCGCGTGACACCGAGTCCCCTCAGCCAGCGCGCCCATCTCGCGTCCTATGTCTCGAACCTGGTGGTGTCCGGCGTTGCTGGTGCGACTCCGGTGGTGGCGAGCCTCGAGAACGCCACGATGCGGAGCGCCTTCAACAGCGACGTCCAGGATCTGGTGGCCATCGATCCAAAGGGCTACCAACGGGCTGCGACGCCGCCAGACGCGCTGTTCGTGAACAGCACTGCGCACCGGGCGCTGGCCCGGCTCGCCGCCAGCCCGAACAATCTCCTCGTCGACCAGCAGACCGCCGACGGGCTCAAGCTCAAGGTAGGCGACCACGCCGACGTGTTGATGGCTCGCGGCACCAAGCAGCAGACGCTGCGCCAGATGAGGGTCGCCGGCCTGTTCACGCGCTTTCCTGGGTTCCCGGCAGGGGTCCAGATCGTGATGAACCTGGACTATTATCAGGCGCAGACACACACCGAGGAAGTTGACTTCTTCCTGGTCGCCGCGAGCTCTGCGGGGGCCACGGGGCTGGACGTCGCGGTAGGGGCGATCGACGCAGGCCCGGGGGCGAATGATCGGCTGAACATCGACACCGTGGAGACCAGTCTGAACAAGGACCAGTCCAGCCTGACGGCCCTGAACATCAGGGGGCTGCTCCACCTGGACTCGTTCTACACCTTGACGATGAGCGCCTCCGTGATCGCGATGTTCGTGATCGGAACGATGCTGCAGCGGCGCAAGGAGTACGTCGTGCTCACCGCCCAAGGGCTCACCTCGAGCCGGCTCCTGGCACTCCTGACGGGCGAGGCAGCCTTCGTGGCGGGAGCCGGTCTCGCGGTCGGAATCACGGTTGGTGCAGGGCTGGGCCTGCTCTTGGTCAACGTCGTGAAGCCGCTGTTCATCCTGGCACCGCGCGTGGCCTTCGCGCTCACCGATGTGCTCGCGCTGGTCGGCCTGGTGCTGATCGCGATGGGCTTCTCGGTGGCGGCCGCGCACCTGATCCTGCGCTCGCTCTCCCCATCGGAGGTACTCCGTGAGCACTAGTCCCGACGTCCGCACGTCGGCCCGACCAACCGCAGTACTGTGCGAGGCTGGCGCCCACGATGCGCGTACTGGTTGTTGAGGACGAACCCAAGATGGCCGGGCTGCTCCAGCGTGGTCTGCACGAGGACGGGGCGGGCGCCGACGTCGCCCCGAACGGCGAAGAGGCCCTCGTGCTGGCGGGGGCCAGCGACTACGACGTCATCCTTCTCGACGTGATGCTGCCAGGCATCGACGGGTTCGAAACCTGCCGGCGGCTCCGCGCCCAAGGAGTCTGGACCCCGGTTCTCATGCTGACCGCGCGCGATGGAGTGGGGGACCGAGTCGCGGGGCTCGACGGCGGGGCTGATGACTACCTGACCAAGCCGTTCTCCTTCGCCGAGCTGCTGGCCCGCGTGCGCGCGCTCACCAGACGGGTCTCTGGCGAGCGCCCAGTGATCCTCGAGGTCGGGGATCTGCGCCTGGACCCGGCCACGCACCAGGTCTGGCGGGGGGACGTAGGGATCTACCTATCGGTCAAGGAGTTCGCTCTCCTGGAGACCTTCATGCGCAGGCCAGGCGTGGTGCTGTCTCGCTACCAGCTGCTCGAGCACGCCTGGGACTACGGATACGAGAACCGCTCCAACGTGGTGGACGTCTATGTTCGCTACCTGCGCGAAAAGGTGGACCGGCCTTTCGGTACCAGCTCGATCGAGACACTGCGCGGGCTCGGCTACCGGTTCCGGGCACGCTCGGGGACTGGTCAACGCCCATGATGCGCCGTCTGCCGATCCGCCTCAAGGTCACCGTCGCCTTCACCGGCGCCATGGCGATCCTCCTCGCAGGCATCGGCATCATCGTCTACCAACTGTTCCAGCGTCAGCTCGACGAGACCCTGAACCAAGGGCTTCGATCCCGCGCCGGCGATGTAAGCGCGCTCATCCAGCAGCGCGAACCACAGCTCGACGCCCCCAGCCGCAGCGTGTTGGTCGAGCGTGGCGAGAGCTTCGCCCAGATCCTCGACCCCTCAGGACGGATCCTGGATGCCAGCCCCGGGCTCCGCGCAGAGCCGCTGCTCTCGCCCGCGCTGCTCGGCCGCGCCACGCGTGCTCGGTCGATCATCGTGGAGCAGCCGAACCCTTTCGAGATCGGGGAGCCGGCGCGGCTACTGGCGACCCCCGTGCGGGTCGCTGGGCGGACAGTCGTGGTGGTGGTGGGAGCCGGAGCCGATGACCGCAACTCTCAGCTGCACACTCTCGCACTGCTCCTGTTGATCACCGGTCCGGTCGCGCTGGTCCTGGCCTCCTCCGCTGGCTACGCCGCTGCCGCGGCTTCGCTGCGCCCGGTCGAGTCGATGCGGCGTACGGCCGAGCACATCACCGAGGAGAACCCCAGCGCACGTTTGCCTATCGGGGATGTGCACGACGAGATCTCCCAGTTGGGAACCACCCTGAACGGGATGTTGTCCCGTCTGGAGCACGCGGTGGAGCGTGAGCGAGCCTTCGTCGCCGATGCGAGCCACGAGCTGCGGACGCCCCTGTCGATCCTGCGCACCGAGATCGAGCTCGCCCTGCGCGGTGAGCGGACGCAGGGCGAGCTGCGCGCCGCCCTGGCTTCCGCAGCCGAGGAGACCGACCGGCTGACGGAGCTCGCCGAGTCCCTCCTGGTCATCGCGCGCGCAGACGAGGGCAAGCTGTCTCTCACCCTGAC
>JBKJON010000444.1:0-11772 GCA_046595715.1 Marmoricola sp. | reverse complement strand
CGATCGGCGCGTCGGGCTCGGGCTCGGCGGCGGCGGACTTGGCGGTCTTGCGCACCGCCGTCTTCTTGGCGGCCGTCTTCTTGGCCGGAGCCTTGGCGGCCCTCTTGGCAGCCGTCTTGCGCGCCGGCTTCTCCGCGGGAACAGATTCGGTCCCGGGCGTGTCGGCATCGGCGTCGGCCTGAGGTGCGGCGTCAACCGGAGGCTCGAGCGGGGACTCCGGCGGCGTGTCCGGGGCTCCGGAAACCGGTGCTGCGCCTGGCTCGTCGTTGTTGTCGGTGGTGGTCGGGTCGTTGTCGAGCACTGGTGACTCCTAGTGCACGTCGTCCGGTTGAGTTCCTCGCGACGGTGCTGGTCGGGCGTACGACGCAGCGAGGATCCACTGCGGTATGCGCCAAAGCCTTCGGTCGGCGGCGACATCCCCCGCGCCTTCGCGTCGAATGGACTCCTCGTCGGCACCAACCGCGGTCGCAGGGCACTCACGTCAGTAGAGCTGTCACCTTCACTGACCAGCCGCGTCGCGGTCGGGTGCCAATGGATCACCCACCGTGCCGCCTTCCCCATCCAACGGCCCCTGCGCCAACCGCTGCTGAAGGGCTGCGGTGACGCGAAGACCTGAAGTCTCGAGAAGAGCGGCGAGAACGTCGTCGGGTCTCACGGACGGCGAGCCGTGCCGCAGGACCACGTCGAGTATCGCACACGACGCCTCCCGGGACGCCGCTTCCGCCAGGGCCACGGACACGATCGCCGCGCGAGCGTCGAAGCTGCGGACCCCCTTCTTGGTCATTCGCTCGACGATCACCTCGTTCGTGGCGAGCAGCGCCTCGACCGCGGGAAGGGCGAGCTCGACGGGCGTGTCGATCAACGTGATGCGCCACCAGGAGGCCTCGAGGCGGTCCGCCAGCGAGTCGCCGGCGCTGGCAACGACCTCGATGACGTCGAGCCCGTCGGGCAGTGCCTCGTCGATGTCGGCATGGGCCTGGGCCGGGTCGATGACCGCGGCGAGGGCGATCTCGACGTACTCCGCCTCGCTCGCCGACCCCATCGGAGCAGCACCCATGTAGGAGATCCTGGGGTGGGGGTTGAATCCCGACGAGTAGGCCATCGGGATGCGGGCACGGAACACGGCGCGCTCGAAGGCACGGCTGAAGTCACGGTGACTGGTGAACCTGAGCCGACCGCGTTTGGCGTAGTGCAGGCGAAGCCGCTGCACCGGCGGGGCCTGTTGCTCTGGCTGGCTGCGCTTGTCGGGGCTGGGCACCCGCAGACCCTAACGGCCACGGTCCCCGTTCCTGCGCCCGAGAGCACCTACGATGACGATTCGCTAGAGCGATCCACCGCACCAGAGGGGACGACATGACCGCGGAACCCGAGGACCTGAAGGTCCTGTACGGCAACCGCTTCGGCTCCGAGGAGGTTCAGCGCAGCGACCTCTGGCAGGTGCTGTGCCGGGACTTCTTCCAGAGATGGGTGCCGCGCGACGCCGTCGTGCTCGACGTCGCGGCCGGTCACTGCGAGTTCATCAACAACATCGAGGCCGGGCGGCGCATCGCCGTCGACCTGAACCCCGACGTGCTGGTCCGGGCGGCGCAGGGCGTCGAGGCGTTCATCTCCCGCTCCGACACCATGACGGACATCGAGTCGGCCTCCGTCGACCGCGTGTTCATCAGCAACTTCTTCGAGCACATCACCCGCGAGGTCATCGTCGCGACCCTGCTCGAGGTGAGGCGGGTCCTCAGGCCGGGCGGCAAGCTCCTCGTCCTGCAGCCGAACGTGCGCTACTGCGCCCGCGACTACTGGATGTTCTTCGACCACATCACCCCGATCGACGACCGGGCGCTGGTGGAGGCCTTCCGGGCGACCGGGTTCGACGTCGAGCTCAACCTCCCGCGCTTCCTTCCCTACACGACCAAGAGCCGTCTCCCGAGCGGACCCAGGCTGGTCAAGCTCTACCTCAAGGTCCCGCTGGCCTGGCGGTTCCTGGGCGCCCAGGCCTTCATGGTCGGCCGGCCGGTCCCTGCGGAGTGAGCCCTTCGGCTGGGTGGCGGTTCAGTTGGCGCAGCGTCGTCGGCAGCTGGCACATCGCCCTGCTCCTGTACCTCCTGCTCTTCACCATCACGCCGTTCGACCTCGCCTACCCGGGGTCGGGGTTGGATCCGAGCTGGCAGACCGCACTCAACGAGGCGGTGGTCCGGCACCTGACCTTCGGACGTGAGGTGCTGTTCACCTCGGGGCCGTACGCCGTGGTGATCACCGGTGAGTACCACCCGCAGCTCCCCTGGCTGGGCATCGGCGGCGGGCTCCTGCTGACGACCGGCTACGCGGTCGCCGTCATGATCCTGCTGGCCAGGCGTCGGCGGTGGGTCGCAGTCGCCTTGAGCATCGGCCTTGCTCTCGGCGTGGCCTCCACCGACGCGCTGTGCCTGCTCTTCCCCATGGTGGCCGCGTTGGCGACCCACCGGATGGTCACCACCGAGGACCGGGAACCTCGAGCGTGGGGCGATCGCGCGCTGGTATCCCTCATGGCGGCCCCCCTCGGCCTGCTCCCGCTGGTGAAGCTCTCGTCGGCACCCGCTGTGCTCGCCGGGATGCTGGCAGCCTCTTTGCTGTTGATCCTTCACGGTCGTCGGGTGGAGGCCGCCATCTTCTGGGGCGTCCCCGCCTTGTCGACACCGCTTCTCTGGCTCGCCGCCGGCCAGCCGCTGGATGCTCTCGGGGATTACGTGTTCAACTCGCTGACCACCGTCTCGGGCTACACCCAGGCGATGTCGCTGGCTGGGAACGTGGCCCAGGCGCAGCTGGTCGTGGTGTTGTCGGTGGTCGTGGTGGTCGCACTGCTCGCCTCGTCACGGTTGCCTCTCCGTGAGCGCGCGCTGGTGGCCATGGTCGTCGCGGCCACCCTGTTCGTCGCGTTCAAGGCCGCCATGGTCCGGCTCGACACCCACGCACTGCTGATGGTGGCACCCCTCCTCGTGACGACGCTTCTGGCGGCGTCGTACTGCCGGGGCTGGCCGGTGCGTGGTGCGCTCGTGCTGCTCTGCCTCGGGGTGGCAGTGCCACTGCGGATCTCCTGGCTGAGCGACCTCGACCCCACTCCGGCAGAGAGCATCAGGCACGCCCTGACAGCCGGCCCGGTCGGTCTGGGACAGCGGATCTTCGACCGAAGCCTGCTCGACCGACGCTACGACGAGGCGCGGTCGGAGATCCGCGACGAGGACCTGGTGCCTCGCGTGCACGCGGGGACGAACGTCGACCTCTACCCCTTCGATCTCTCCGGTCTCCTGGCCCAGGACGTCGATTGGAACCCGAGGCCGGTCTTCCAGAGCTACGTCTCTTACACACCCGCGTTGGCGAAGCGCAACGCCGACCACCTGCGTGGCGACTCGGCGCCCGACACCGTTCTGTTCGGTATCGAGGCCATCGACGACCGGCTGCCCGCCCTCGAGGACGGCGCGAGCTGGCTCCCGCTCCTCGAGGACTACCGGATCGACAGCTACGACGCCATCCACGACTACCTGGTGATGCAGCGGCGTGAGCGCAGCGTGCCGATCCCGGTGTCGACCCGCCCCATCCGGGTGCCGGGTGTCCTGGGTCGGCCAGTCGTGCTCCCCTCGCGGCCGGGTGCAGCGAGCCAGGGGTGGCTGGCCGAGTTCGACGTCGAAGCCACCCTGAAGGGCAGGCTGAGCGAGATCGTGTGGAAACCAGCAGAGATGCGGATCACCGTCGCCCTCGAGGACGGACGCACCCAGCACTACCGGTTCATCCCCCGCATGGGACGCGCACGGTTCCTGCTGTCTCCGCTCGTGCTGAATCCGCGCAACATGGCAGGTCTTGTCCTGCCGGACGGCTCGACCGGGGCGGCCAGACCTCCCACGGTGCGGCAGGTCCGGTTGGACGCGCGCGGAGCGGACGGCATGTGGAAACGCACCTACTCGATCACCCTCACGGCCGTACGTCTGCCTGTCACTACCGGCACGGGGTGAGCGGCTCTGCCTCGAGGAGCGTCGGCGGGTCCGCCTTCCCTCCGAGTCGTCTCACCGCGCTCGACCTAGAGCCGGCCGTCCTCCACTGCCTGGGTCACCCAGGGGATGACCTCGTCGAGCATCTCCTCGAGCGAGGTCGTGCACTCGAAGCCGAGCACCCGCTTGCTCTTCTCCACGTCGGGGACGCGCCTCTGGACGTCGTACTCGTAGGCGGGGTCGTTGACCAGCGCCAGCGGGGCGTCACCCTTGATCTTGCGCCAGATCACCGCGGCGAGCTCTCGCACGCTCGTCGACTCCGCCGTGGAGATGTTGAAGTCCTCGTTGAAGGCAGCGGGTTGACTCATGCACTCGACGATGCCGCGAGCGAGGTCGCCGCCGTAGGTGTAGTGCCGGACCTGGTTGCCCTCACCGAGGATGTGCAGCGGGTCCTGTCCCTTGACGATCTTCTGGACGAGGTCGGGGACCACGTGGCTCATGGCCAGCTTCACGTTGCCGGAGTCGACCTCGACGTCACCGAGGGCGCGACCCTCGCCGACGCCGACGCAGTTGAACGGGCGCACGATCGTGTAGGGCAGCTGGTACTGGTCCCAGGCCGCCTTGGCGAAGTACTCGACGGCCAGCTTCTGGAAGCCGTAGGACGACAGCGGCGGCGGGATCTTCCGCTCGTCACCCTCGACCGAGGGCCAGTGATCGGTGGACTCGAAGACCATCGAGCTCGACAGGTAGGTGACCTTCTTCAGCCTGCCGCTGCGGTGGGCCTCGATCGCGGCATCGCACTCCGAGGCCATGATGCGCTCGTTGGTGGCGAGCAGGTCGTACGCGTAGGCGTGGAAGTAGGAGATGCCCCCGATGAGCGCCGCACCGGCGACGAAGTGGTCGCAGCCCGAGAGCAGCTTGGTCATCAGCTGCACGTCGCGGGCGTCGTCCTCGACGAAGTCGTAGTCGGGGTGGCTGTCGTAGGACTTCACCACGGGGCCGTACTTGGAGTAGTTGTCGATGCCGACGACGCCGTAGCCGCGGCTCAGCAACTCCTCGACGACATAGCCGCCGATGAAGCCGGCGGAACCGGAGACGAGGACCTTCTCTTTGTCACTCACGAGACCTGCGGCCTCCTTCGGGATCGTTGTTCAGGACCGCGATCCTCGCAGCCCGGCTCTTCACCTGCTCGAGGGTCAACCGCGGCCCGAAGGCGAATCGGTACCAGCGCAGGTACTTCGGGATCCAGGCCTTGAGCTCGAACTTGGACTCGCCGAACTCACGGTCCAGCCAGATGGTGGGAAGCTCGGCCACCGGGAGGCGGAGCCGACGAGCCTTGGCGGTGAGCTCCAGCCCGATCTCGAAGCCACTGCGGCTGTGGATGCCGACCTCGCGGACGAACTCGGAGGAGTAGGCCTTGAAGCTGTTGGTCGCGTCCCTGGTGCCGACGCGCCCGAACGTCCCCAGGGATCGTCCGGCCCCGCGCGAGAGCATCCCCTTGAGCATGGGGCCACCCACCTGCTGGCCGCCCGAGCTGTACCGCGACGCGGCCGCCACGACCACCCCGCGCTCGACCAACCGGGCGAGGGCGTCGATCTGCCGGGGGTCGTCGCTGCCATCGGCCATGGTCACGACCACCACGGGGTTCGTGACCTGGTCCACCCCGTAGCGGATGGCGGCGGCCGGGCCACGGCCATAGGTGTTCACCACGACCCGGAGCCGGGGGTCTCTCCGCGAGAGGGCCTCGACCGCAGCGACGGTCGTGTCCTCCGGGAAGTCGACGACGACGATGACCTCGACCTCGGAGTCGACCGCCTCCACGATGCGTTCCAGGACGGGGACGATCGCCTCTCCCTCGTCGTAGGCCGGGATCACGACCGAGACGGCCAGGCTCATACCGCGCTCCCCTGGCCCCGGAGGTTCCACACGTCCACGACGGGAAGGTCCGTCTCGAGGTCGCGGTAGACCTGGTGCGGTGCACCCAGCACCAGCAGGTCACACTCGGCGAGCACCCGTTCGAGCGGCACAAGGCTCTGGTCGACGGTGACGTAGGGGTCCGTGCACAGGACCTCGCGGGCGCGGAACTCCAGGATGCGCTTGAGCTTGTAGGACAGGCTCGAGCGGATGTCGTCGCTCTCGCCCTTGAACGCCATCCCGAGGACGCCGACCTTGAGGTTGGCGAGGTCGTGCTCCTTCTCGAGGTGGGAGACGACGTAGAGGGGAAGACCCTCGTTGACGAGCATCGCCGCGTGTCCCAGCACGAAGGAGTTGTCGGTGAAGGCCGCCAGCTGCATCGTGTCCTTGAGCAGGCACGGCCCCGCCGCGAAGCCCGCGCCCGGCATGTCGGCGGCCCGGGGGTAGTCGTGGGCCAGCGCGCTGCGGATGCGGTCGAAGTCGAGGTCGTGGTCGTTGGCCATCTCGTAGAACTGGTTGGCCGCGGCGAACTTGATGTAGCGCCAGGTGTTGGTGAAGAGCTTGGCCAGCTCGGCCTCCTCGGGCTCGAGCTCGACGATGGTCCCGGTCAGGACCCGGAACAGGGCGGCCGCACGCTCGCGCACCTCCTGGGTCCGTCCCGAGACGATCTGGGGCAGCGTGAACAGCTCCGTCATCGCCTTGCCCTCCGCGATCCGCTCCGGGCAGAAGGCCACGTCCACGGCGAGCTCGAGGTCGTGGAACATCCGCTCCACACGACGGGTCACGCCCGGGTAGACGGTGCTGCGCAGCACCAGCAGCTGCCCGTCGTGGAAGTGCTGGATGGCCTGGGCCAGGGCTCGGGTCACGGCGTGCGGGTTGGGGTTGAGGTGCTCGTCGACCGGAGTGCCGATCACGACGACCACGACGTCCGCGGCCGAGATGATGGCAGCATCGGTGCTCGCCGAGAGACGTCCGTCCTCGATCACCCGCTCGAGGACGGGCCCCGCACCCTCCTCCTGGAAGGGGAGTCCACCGCTCTGCACGAGCTTCACGGCCGCCTCGTCGACGTCGTAGATGCCCACGTTCAGCCCACGGTCTGCGAACGCGATGGCCAGGGGCAGCCCGACGTGTCCGCAGCCGCCCACGACGACGACGTCATAGCTCGCCTCTCCCCCACCCGGGGAGTCAAGGACCGCCCGGTCGCTGACGCTCGTCATCCGTGTCACCTTCCGCACCACCGGTCCCACCCGATCGGGCGAGGTCATGGCGGAACGCTACGGGGTCGGGCGCCCGGCTCGCTGGTCAACCGCGGACTGTCGACCGGACTTCATCAGGCTCGACGGGTAGAGGGTTCCCACCCGTTGCCCGTCGAGCCACGTGGTGAGGCGGTCCGCCTCGGCCTCCAGTGCACGGGTGGCATCGGTGCCGACGTCGTGCCGGAGCACCACCGAGACCACCCCGTCGTCGTCCTGGACCCAGCACCCCACCACCTGTCCAGCCCACCACGCGGTGGTCCCGGCGTTGCCGTTGCGGTCGAAGAGGTGGGGCGCGTCGTCCTCGGCCAGGTAGAAGCCCCGCTGCTTCCAGCCCATGACCGTGGGGTCGAGCACCGGGAGCAGCGCCGCCCACGGCTCGGGCTCGGAGACGTCGTCCAGATCGTCGGGCAGCAGGTAGCCCACGCCGGTGGTGAGTGCGATCTCGACGGCGCCGAGCTCGTCCAGGGCACGGCGTACGACGCCCTTGGTCGCGCCCAACCACCAGACCAGGTCGTCCTCGGTGCCTGGCCCGAAGGTGCGCAGCCAGCGCTCGACCAGCGCCAGGTAGCCCGACGCGGAGTCGTCCGGCTGTGGTGTCGCCCCCAGCCACTCCTCGGTCGACGTCCAGCGGGGACGGGAGCTGCGCCAGTCGCCGGCGTTCCCGCCGCGGACGATCCGGCCGCTCGCGCCGAGGGTGCTCATCAGACGGGGCGCGACCGGAAAGCTGCCGCCGTAGCTCTTGCCGGGGCTCATCTCGAGCCGCTGGGACAGCTCGGGGATGCGCTCGCGAAGCTCTGCGGTCGTGGCTGGTCCGCCGTCGACCAGGGCCTCGAGCACGGCCGCCGACATCCTCGTCACCCAGGCGGGACCGTCATCGGCGAGGCCGTTGCCCTCGACCTCCTTGGCGAGCCGGGTCGCGAGCTGGAGAGCCACCCGCTCCGACGCACTCCCCCAGACCGCCGGCAGCAGGTGGCGCGGGAAGACGAACAGGGTGCGCCGCATGGCGAGCTGCTTGACGACGTCACGGTCGTCGTAGAGCGCGTGGTCGATCTCCGCGCGAGAGGCCGACGATCGCGCGTGCGCCGAGAGATAGACGCTGGCCGGCTCGGTCGCGTGCAGGCAGGTCATCGCCGCGACCACCTCGGCGACCGAACCGAGGCGGGCCGAGAGGGCGTGCCGCGCACCCAGTCGGGATCGTCGCTGGCTGTCGCTCACGCGCTGCATGACGCGATCCTCGCAGCCTGCGCAGACACGAAGGGCCCCGGCTCCAGCTCGCGCGGACCCCGTGCGAGGCCCACGCGATGTCCTCCGGCACGATGCTGCAGTGACCCTCACCTCGCAGACCCGGGCGCAGCGTGCTCTGGTGGTCGTGGGCATCGTCGTGCTGGCCTTCAACCTGCGGCCGGCCGCCGTCAGCGTCGGCCCGGTGCTCGGGGACGTCAGGGACGGGCTCGCCATGTCCGCCAGCCAGACCGGTGTGCTGACCTCGCTCCCGGTGCTCGCGTTCGCCCTCTTCGGCGCCCTGGCCCCCCGGTTGGCCCGCCTGGTCGGGGTGCACCGGCTGACGCTCGGCGCCCTCCTGTGCCTGGTCGTGGGTCTCGCGACCCGATCCCAGGTGTCCTCGGTCTCGGTCTTCCTGGTGCTGTCGTTGCTCGCCCTGGCCGGCATGGCCTCGGCCAACGTGCTGCTGCCCTCCCTGGTGAAGCTGCACTTCGCGAACCACGTCGGGCTGATGACCTCGATCTACTCCACCGCGCTCGCCGTGGGCCTCACGTCGGCCTCCGTGCTGACCGTGCCGATCAGCGAGGCCGGCGCCGGCTGGCGCGACGGCCTGTTCTTCTGGTCGCTGACCGCCGGGATCGCCGTACTCCCCTGGTTGGGGCTCGTCGTGCACGACCGCAGGCCGGAGGAGGTCGAGGGGGCGGTGGGGCTGCTCGCCGTGGGCCGCACCCGCCTGGGGTGGCTGATGGCGCTGCTCTTCGGACTGCAGTCGCTGCAGGCCTACTCGATCTTCGGGTGGTTCGCCGAGCTCTACCAGGACGCCGGCTTCTCCGCGCACACGGCGGGGTTGCTCCTCGGGGTGATCACCGGGGTGAGCATCCCGCTGTCGTTCGTGATCCCCTCCGTGGTGGCGCGGCTCGAGAACCAGACGGTGCTGATGTGCACGGTGATGGGGTGCTACCCGATCGGCTACCTGGGGCTGATCCTCGCGCCCCACGGTGGCGCCGTGGTGTGGGCGGTCTTCGTGGGCATCGGCACGACCACGTTCCCGCTGGTCCTGACGCTGATCGGCCTACGGGCCCGGACACCGAACGGTACGGCGGCCCTCTCCGGGTTCTCCCAGGCCACGGGCTACCTGATCGCGGGGGCGGGGCCTTTCGGCGTCGGCGTGCTGCACGACCTCTCGAACGGGTGGACCCTGCCGTTGCTCGTCCTGCTGACCCTCACCGTCCCGCAGCTGGTGGTGGGGGTGGCGGTGTCGCGCCCGGCCTACATCGAGGACCAGCTGGCCCCCGCGGGACGCGACACCGCGCGCTGACTCATCCGGTCATCGCGGGACGCGGACGACCGTGCCGGGAGCCGAGGGACCACTTCCCAGGGTGCCGACGTAGAGCTTGTGGCGCGTGGCCTCCACCGACACCGGGTTCGCGATGTTCAGCACCGTCCTGCGCCCACCCCTGCCGAACTGGGTGATCTTGCCGCTGAAGAGCTCGGAGACGTAGATCTTGCCCCTGGCGACGGCCAGGTTCGTGGCGCCGAGGAACCCGGTCGCGACTCGCGAGACCGCTCCTCGCCTGGAGATCTTGTAGACCGACCCCCGGGCCCCCAGGGCCGGGCTCTCCGGTCCACCCGGGAGTGTCGAGACGAGCAGGGATCCCCTCGGTCCGCGTTCCACGTCGGTGGGGACTGACTCGAAGGCGTAGGTGACACCGGCGCAGCTGGGAACGCCGAGTCCGGCGGCCTGCGCCGGGGTGAACGTGATCGGCTGTCGCGGGAGCACCGCGATCGTGGAGATACCGCCCCTCGGACCTACCCGGAGGATGGCGTTGACACCGGCGTCGGCGAGCGCGAACGCGCCGCCCGCCAGCCGCGCCAGCTGGTAGGGGTGCGAGTCCACGGCCCCCTTGTAGGTGGCGGGTCCACCCGTCAGCCCGGCCAGCGCGGTGCTGCACGTCGGGTTCCCGCCGGCGATCACCCCGTAGGTGACGTTCCGGTCCGGGTTCACCCTCTTCTCGTAGGCGAGGATGTCGGCCACGACGGGGGCGTGATGCCCGCGGACGAAGGTGACCCGCTGCGGCGCGGAGCCCATGGGGCTGCCACTCGCGATCGCCATGGTCCTGCCGCTGCGGGTGAACTCGACCCCGGCCACGTCAACCACCCTGCGGACGACCCTGGGGCCCTTGCGGGTGATCTTGTTGATCGTCCCCGCCCCACCGTCGGCGTAGTAGACCGTGCCCTTGCGGCGCGCGATCTGGAACGGGGCCCCGACCCCGTGGGCGATGACGCGGTCGCCCGAAGGCGTCTCGCTGGATCGGGTGGCTGGCGCAGCGCCGGCCGTCGAGGTCGAGACGAGGACCATCGCGCCGGTAACGGCGGTCAGGGCCAGCGTGGTTCTGCTCAAGATTCGCATGCGGCACTCCCGGTTGGACGCGGACCGGGCGGATCCGCGGTCCGGCGGCAGTCCCCACGACCGCCCGTTCTTCGTGACGCTACTCACCACCGGACCCAGACGTCAGCGGCTGTTCCGTATTGTCTGGTCGGCGGTCTGTACCAGCACGGCCGGCACCGAGGACCGACGAGACCCCGCCCTCGAACCGGCCCCTCAGACCACGCTCAGGGGCAGCAGGCTCTGACCAGTCGGACCGATCTGGATGTCGGTACCCATCTCCGGGCACACGCCGCAGTCGTAGCAGGGCGTCCAGCGGCAGTCCTCGACGTCGACGGAGTCCGGGGCGAGCGTGTCCTCCCAGTCCTGCCACAACCAGTCCTTGTCGAGACCGGAGTCGAGGTGGTCCCAGGGCAGCACCTCGGCGTACCCCCGCTCGCGGGTGGTGAACCAGTCGAGGTCGACGCCGGTCCCGGCCAGCCCGCTCTCGGCCGCCGCGATCCACCGGTCGTAGGAGAAGTGCTCGCTCCACCCGTCGAACCGGGCACCGGCACGCCAGACCTGCTCGATGACGCGCCCCACCCGCCGGTCCCCGCGCGAGAGCAGGCCCTCGACGATCCCGGGCTTGCCGTCGTGGTAGCGGAAGCCGATCGCACGGCCGAACTTCTTGTCCGAGCGAACCGTCTCGCGGAGCTTGCGCAGTCGCTCGTCGGTCGTCTCGACGTCGAGCTGGGAGGCCCACTGGAAGGGGGTGTGCGGCTTCGGGACGAACCCGCCGATCGACACCGTGCAGCGGATGTCGTTGTGCCCGGCGACCTTGCGCCCTTCGGCGATCACCTTCTTGGCAAGGTCCGCGATGGCGAGGACGTCCTCGTCGGTCTCGGTGGGCAGGCCGCACATGAAGTAGAGCTTCACCTGGCGCCAGCCGTGGGAGTACGCCGCGGAGACCGTGCGGATCAGGTCCTCCTCGGTGACCATCTTGTTGATCACCTTGCGCATGCGCTCGGACCCGCCCTCGGGGGCGAAGGTCAGCCCCGAG
>JBKJON010000227.1:0-11620 GCA_046595715.1 Marmoricola sp. | reverse complement strand
GTGTCGACCACGTCGATGTCGCACGCGTCACTGCGGTCACTGCTGCCACACCGCTCAGACCGCTCAGGCCGACTCCACCTCGGGCCCGGCCATGGGGGTGACCATGCGCAGCGGCGGGACGAGGCCCGACTGGGCCAGGACGTCGAGCGCGAGCTGCTCCTCGTGGTCGAAGCTGAGCTCGGGCGGCGGCCCGAGCAGCACGGTCACCACGCAGTCGTGGCACGACAGGCCTCGGACCAGGCAGGTGTCGCAGTCGATGCGAACGCTCATCTTGGGGCTCCTCAATGCAACCGGGGAAGGTGTTGGAACGACTCCAACACCGACCACTGACAGGCCACATCGGACGACGGTGAAGCGGCCCTGCCTGCCGGGTTTTGTCGGTGCTCCTGCCTAGCGTCACTTCCATGAGCAGGTGGGCCACGCAGATGAGCTTCGACGAGCTCGGGCGTCCCCTGCGCGACATCACCTTCTGCGTCGTCGACCTCGAGACGACCGGAGCCTCCGTGCAGGGCGGCGCGATGATCACCGAGATCGGCGCGGTCAAGGTGCGCGGGGGCGAGGTGCTCGGCGAGTTCCAGACGCTGGTCAACCCGCACGCGCAGATACCGCCGTTCATCGCGGTGCTCACCGGCATCACCAACTCGATGGTGGCCTCCTCCCCCTCCATCGACTCCGCCCTGCCCGCCTTCCTGGAGTTCGCCCAGGGCACCGTCCTGGTCGCCCACAACGCGCCGTTCGACGTCGGCTTCCTCAAGCACTTCGCCGCCGCGCAGGACCGGCCCTGGCCGACGTTCGAGGTGCTCGACACCGCCCGTCTCGCCCGCCGGGTGATCACGCGTGACGACGCGCCGAACTGCAAGCTCAGCTCACTCGCCATCGCCTTCGGCGCCACCACCACTCCCAACCACCGGGCGCTCTCGGACGCGCGCGCCACCGTCGACGTGCTGCACGGCCTGATGGAGAGACTCGGCGGCCTGGGCGTCCAGACGCTCGAGGAGCTGCAGACCTTCACCTCTCGCGTCAGCCCGGCGGTGCGTCGCAAGCGACACCTCGCCGAGCACCTGCCGCACTCCCCCGGGGTCTACCTGTTCCGCGACGAGCAGCAACGGGTGCTCTATGTCGGCACCTCCCGTGACCTCCGCACCCGCGTCCGCACCTACTTCACCGCCTCCGAGAGCCGTTCACGCATGGGCGAGATGGTCAATCTCGCGGCCTCCGTCACCGGCATCGAGTGCGCCACCCCCCTGGAGGCCCGGGTGCGCGAGCTGCGCCTGATCGCGGCACACAAGCCCCGATACAACCGCCGCAGCCGCCATCCCGAGAAGATGCACTGGCTGAAGCTGACCGTGGAGCCGTGGCCGCGGTTGTCCCTGGTGCGCAAGGTCGCCGAGGACGGGGCCGACTACCTCGGCCCGTTCGCGTCCCGTCGCACCGCCGAGAAGTGCCTCGTCGCCCTGCACGAGGCGTTCCCGATCCGCCAGTGCAGCGACCGGCTCCCGATCACCCCCAGCGGCTCGGCCTGCGTGCTGGCCGAGATGGGGCGCTGCCTCTCGCCCTGCGACGGCAGCGTCTCCATGGACGACTACGCGGACGTCGTCGCCACGGTCCGGGACAACCTCCTGCACCGCGCCGACGAGGTCGTCGAGGCGCTCACGGCACGCATGGACCGTCTCGCCGACGACGAGCGGTTCGAGGAGGCGGGTGTGCACCGCGACCGGCTCTCGGCCTTCGTGCGTGCCGCCTCCCGCACCCAGCGCCTGGGAGCCCTCTCCTCCTGCTCCGAGCTCGTGGCGGCCCGCCGCGAGGACGACCGGCGGTGGGCGGTCCACGTCGTCCGCAACGGCCGACTGGCCGCTTCCGGCGTCATCCCGGTCGACGCCCACGCGGGTGTGTGGGTGACCCGGCTGCGGGAGTCCGCGGAGACGGTGCTGGGTGGTCCCGGTCCGACCCCCTCGGCCAGCGCCGAGGAGTCCGAGCAGATCCTGCGCTGGCTCGAGCAGCCAGGGGTGCGGCTCGTGCACGTCGAGGGCGAGTGGACGTGTCCGGTTCGAGGCGCCACCCGCCACCTGGCCGTGCACGACGCCGTGGAGACCTCGCGCGTCTCGCTGGTGCCCTTCGACGAGCGGCGTGCACTGGCGACCGTCCACCAGCCCGCTCGCTGACCGCGATACCTTGACCCCATGATCACCGCCATCGTCTTCGTGAAGGCCGACGTCGCGCGCATCCCCGAGGTGGCCGACGCGATCGCCGCGCTCTCCGGGGTGAGCGAGGTCTACAGCGTCACCGGCAAGATCGACCTGATCACCCTCGTCCGCGTGACCGACCACGAGGACGTCGCTCGCGTCGTCGCCGACTCGATCAACAAGGTTCCGGGCGTGATGGAGACCGAGACCCACATCGCCTTCCGCACCTACTCCCAGCACGACCTCGAGTCGGCCTTCTCCCTCGGTCTGGACTGAGCACCAGTCCGTTCGGGCTACATCGGCGCGCCATTGGCTCATATGCCACCTAAAATGGACAAATCTCCAGTAATGTCGCCTCCTGGGAGCCCGTGATCGGTGACGATCGTGGGACCACGTCCTCAGGAGGGTCCCGGTGTCGAAGCACGAAGTCTGCGTCATCGTTCCCGTCTACAACGAGGCGCAGACCGTGGCGACCACGGTCTCCGACCTCCTCGAGCACTTCGCTCACGTCGTGTGTGTCGACGACGGTTCGCGCGACGGTTCGGCAGACCTGGCCGGGGCGGCCGGCGCGACGGTCCTTCGCCACGTGATCAACCAGGGCCAGGGCGCCGCTCTGCGGACCGGCTTCGACCACGTCCTGCGTCACACCAGCGCCGCCTACGTGGTGACGTTCGACGCCGACGCCCAGCACTTGGTCGAGGACGCACGACGGATGGTGGAACGCGCTCGGGCCGAGGATGTCGATGTCGTGCTGGCGTCGCGCTTCACCGGGACCACCGAGCAGATGCCGCTCCTGCGCGGACTGATCCTGCGAGCAGCCGTGAGGTTCACCCGGATGACGTCCCGGCTGGAGGTCACCGACACGCACAACGGTCTGCGGGTCCTGTCCCGTCGCGCCATCCAGCGGATCGACCTCCGGATGCCGCGGATGGCCTACGCGAGCGAGCTGCTGGACGCGATCGTGCCTGCCGGGCTCACCTATGTGGAGGAGCCCGTCACCGTCATCTACACGGACTACTCGCGTGCCAAGGGCCAGCGCAACAGCAACGCCTTCAACATCTTGTTCGACCTTGCTGTACGCCGGCTGCGGGCGGCACAGTGATCATCAAGATCCTGCTGATCGCCGCGGCCCTCGGGGTCGCTGTCCTCGTCCTGCGGGAGCAGGTGCCCGGCCAGCGCGAAGCGTCCCGGCGGGCGGTCGGGCTGGTGGTCGTCGTGCTCGGCATCATCGCCGTGCTGTGGCCCGAGCTGACCACCAGTGCCGCCAACGCCGTCGGAGTCGGGCGCGGCACCGACCTCGTGCTCTACCTCCTCGTGATCGCCTTCGCCTACTCGGCCCTCGCCACGGCGCAGAGGATCCACCGGCTCCAGCACGACATCACCGTGCTGACCCGAGAGCTCGCGCTGTCGCGACCGGTCCTCCCGGGGGGCGATCAGGGACCTCTACGGCCCGAAGCCCACGTCGACGACGCCGTCCACCAGGACTAGCCGTGGGCCCGGTAGCGCCACGTCGCCTGTTCCTGGTGGTCCTCGCGGCCGCCTTGCTGATCCAGACCGCATGGATCCTGGCGCTGCCCGCCTTTCGTGGAAGCGACGAGTTCGACCACGTCTACAAGGCCGAGGCCGTGGCGCACGGCCAGCTCCTCGACGACGGTGGGACTGACGGTGGACGCGGCGGGCTCCTCACCGTCCCGGCTGACGTGGTCGCTGCGGCGTCCGCGATGTGCGAGTCCTACGAGTACACCGGCCACGACAACTGTCACCCCGTCGAGCACGTGGGTGGCGGCATGGTGACAGTCGCCAGTGGTGCATCGACGTACAACCCGACCTACTACGCGGTGGTCGGCCTGATGGCCAGACCGTTCAGCGGTGCCGGCGCCGACTTCGCCATGCGTGCCTTCACCAGCATCCTGGCCGGCCTGCTGCTCGCCTGGGCAGCCGTGGTGACCGCTGGCTGGGCTCGCAGCGCGTGGCCGCTGGCTGCCCTGCTCGTGACGGCCACCCCTGTACTCGTCTACAGCACCGCCGTCGCCAGTCCCAACGGCGTGGGCTACGCCGCGGCATGCCTGCTCTGGGCCGCCGGGCTGGGGCTCGTCGAGGATCCAGCGCATCCCCGGCTCGTGGCGCTGACGACCGCCGCCATGACCGTGATGGTCACGCACACCACGGGCGTGCTGTGGCTGGCCTGCGTGTTCGTCGTCGTCACGCTGCTCCAGCCACTGAGCACCTGGGGTGCGCTCTTCGGCCGGTCACGGCGCGCGCTCCTCGGTGCGGGAGCAGTCGTCGGGCTGGGTGGCGTGGCCTGTGTCGCCTGGATCCTGCTCGCGAAGACCAACGCCGTCAACACCCACGCAGGTATGGGTCACCTCCCGTTCCGCGATCTCCTCAGCGGCCTGTTCGTGTGGGGACTGCAGACCATCGGAGCCTTCCCGCTGCGCGACGAGCCGGCCCCCGTCATCGTCTACGTGCTGTGGCTCGTGCCGTTCGTCACCCTCCTGGTGACCGGCATCAGACGCGGTTCGGTCCGGCTGCGCCTGGCGGGTGTGGTGCTGCTCACGATCTGGGTGGCGGTTCCCGTGGCGCTGACCTACCTCTCCTACGACTCGGAGGGCCTGGCCTGGCAGGGCCGCTACGCACTGCCCCTGGCGATCGGGTTCCCTGCGCTGGCCGGTCTCGCGCTCACCAGGGACCGAAGCCATCCGCCCAGGGCTCACCTGGCGGCAGTCGTGGCCCTGTGTGCGCTGGCGCAGACGATCTCGTGCGTGGGAGTCGCGTGGCACGAGGCGGGCACGGACCTGTCCCCCGACTTCGCGTCGAGCATCCCCGGCGCCCTCGTGGTGATCGCAGCGCTTGCCCTTGCCGGAGGGCTGCTCCCGTTGCTCCTGCTTCGACCCAGCTCGCACCCCGAGGGCATCAGTCTCACGACGACACGCGCCACCGCGGGGGTGTGACCTTGATCGACGTCCTGCTGCCCTTCTACGGCGATCCGGCTCTGATGCGGCTCGCGGTGAAGAGCGTGCTCGAGCAGGACACCGCGGACTGGCGGCTGGTCATCGTCGACGACGGCTACCCCGACGCGACAACAGTTGACTGGCTCGCCTCCCTCGAAGGCCCCCAGGTCGCCTACGTCCGCAACGAGCAGACGCTCGGTGTGAACGACAACTTTCGTCGAGCGCTCTCACTCGCCACTGCCGACCATGTGGTCTTCATGGGGTGCGACGACCTCATGGAACCCAGCTACATCAGGGCCGTTCGACGAGCTCTGGAGCAGCACCCCGACACGGCGATCGTGTCCCCCGGCGTGGAGGTCATCGACGGCGCAGGTCGAGCGACCGAGCCGCTGGTCGACCGGGTCAAACGCCATCTGCGACCCCGGGTCGGCGCTCCCACCAGGCTCGCGGGCGAGGATGCGCTGGTCTCTCTCCTGGACGGCAACTGGACCTACTTTCCCAGCCTCTGCTGGCGCCGGGACCTGATCACGGACATCGACTTCCGCCCCGACTACGGCGTGGTCCTCGACCTGGCCCTGCTCGTGGACGTGCTCGTCGCGGGTGGGGACCTGCTCGTGATCCCGGACCGTGTGTTCAGGTACCGCCGGCACGCGGCCAGCGAGTCCTCGACGAAGACGGTCCACGGCGCGCGCTTCGACGAGGAGCGCCAGTACTTCGACACGATCGCGAACGAGCTCGAGCGAGGCGGACTGCGCCGCGCTGCGCGTGCAGCACGGAGCCACTTCACGTCCCGGTTGCACGCGGCGGCCCTGATGCCGGCCGCTGCCCGCGCCCGAGACCGCACCGCAGTGGCCAGGTTGCTCCGCCACGCGACGCGATAACCTCCCCGCATGTCGTGGCTGGACCTGATCGGCTGGTGCGGTTCCGCGCTGCTGATCGTCTCGGTGATGCAGGCCAGGCTCCTGAGGTTCCGGGTCCTCAACCTGGCGGCCTGCGTCGTCCTGACCGGCTTCAACGCCGCGTTGGAGATCTGGCCGATGGTGGCCATGAACGTCGCGCTGTGCGGGATCAACCTGTGGCACATCCGCCGCCTCGTGGCTACCCGGCACGACGAGTCGACCTACGACGTGCTCGAGGTCGGCCCCGACGACGAGTACCTCCGGCACGTCATGCGCGTGCACGGCGCCGACATCTTGAGGTTCCAACCCGACCTCGTCTGGGACGGCGCCGCACCCGGGCGGTCGGCGTACCTCGTCCAGCGCGGCGACGAGACCGTCGGCATCGTGCTGGTGCGCGACGACGGTGACCAGGTGGCGCGGGTGCAGCTCGACTACGTCACGCCGCGGTTCCGCGACTTCTCACCCGGCGAGTTCGTGTGGCGCAGGAGCAACGTCCTGCGCGAGCACGGCTTCACCCGGGTGGTGACGCCCTCGAGCATGGTCGGCGCCTACTACGGACGTCTGGGGTTCCGGCGTGACATCGACTCGGGCTCCTGGACGCTCGAGCTCTGAGTCAGCGGGTGGCCTCGACCCAACGGTCCAGCGTCGCGTGCGCCGCACCGGAGTCCACCGCCTCGGTGGCACGGGCGATGCCGGTCACCAGTCGGTCCTCTATCGAGCCGGGCTCGGCGGCGTGCACAGCCAGGGCTGCGCCGGCGTTGAGCAGGACGGCATCACGCACGGGACCCTTCTCGCCGCCCAGCAACCGGCGTACGACGTCCGCGTTGTACGCCGCGTCCTGACCGCGCAGCCCCTCAACGGTCCCACGCGGGACCCCGAGCGCGACGGGGTCGAGCGTGTGCTCGACCACCTCGCCACCGGTGACCGCCCACAGGCTCGACGTCGTCGTCGTGGTCAGCTCGTCCAGCCCGTCGTCGCCGCGGAAGACCCACGCGTCGACCCCGCGCCGGGCGAACACGCCGGCCATCACCGGCGCCATCCGTCGATCGGCGCACCCGATCGCCTGCGCGTCCGGCTTGGCCGGGTTGGCGATCGGCCCGAGGAAGTTGAAGGTCGTACCGATGCCGAGCTCGCTCCGGGCGGTGGCCGCATGCCGCAGGGCGGGATGGAAGGCGGCCGCGAAGCAGAACGTGATGCCGGCCTCACCGGCCACCCGGGCCACGTCGGTCGGCGTCAGGTCGAGCCGGATCCCGAGACGTTCGAGCACGTCGGCACTGCCGGCCTTGCTCGAGGCGGAGCGGTTGCCGTGCTTGACAACAGGGGCACCGGCCCCGGCCGCGACGATCGCGGCCATCGTCGAGATGTTCACCGAGAACGAGCGGTCGCCACCCGTGCCGACGACGTCCAGCACGCGACCGGGCACCGAGAGCGGCGTCGCGTGCTCGTACATCGCGTCGACGAGACCCTGGAGCTCCTCGACCGTCTCACCCTTGGCCCGCAGGGCCACAGCGAAGCCGGCGATCTGCACCGGGGTCGCCGCGGCGGACAGGATCTCGCCCATGGCCCAGGCGGTCTGCTCCGCGGTGAGGTCGGCCCCGGCGACCAGTGACCCGAGAACCTCGGGCCACGTGATCCCCGACATCAGGCTTCGGCCGGGACCCGCGAGCGCAGCAGCCGGATGACGGTCTCCGCGAGCTCGATGGGGTCCAGGGGGTGCGAGACGGCGCCCTCGGCGCGCGACCACGTCGCCAGCCAGTTGTCCTGGACCCGACCGGTCAGGACCAGGATCGGCGGGCAGCGGAAGATCTCGTCCTTGAGCTGGCGGGCAATGCCCATCCCACCGGCCGGCACCGCCTCACCGTCGAGGATCGCCAGCGCGATGCCGCCGGCATCCATCTGCTGGATCACGACGGGCTCGGTCGCCACCTCGACGTACTCGAGGGTCGGGAGGTCGGGGTGCGGCCGCCTGCCGAGCGCCAGCATCACCTGCTGGCGGGTATCGACGTCGTCGCTGTAGACGAGCACCCTCAGCGGGGTGGCGGCTGCGGTCGTGTCGGAGCTGGTCACGCGCCAGATGCTACCGGTTGGGCCGCTGGCCGGACGGGGTGTCCCCGGAGGTCGTGGCAGACGCTGCGGTGGTCGACGTCTCGTCGATCGGGTCCCGGCGCTCCTCGGTCCGCTGCAGACGCTCCAGCCGGTCGAGCCGTCTGTCCTCGCGCCGTGCCTCCGCGATGGACGACCGCACCCACTGCGCGAACAGCACGGCGAAGAGCACGATGCCGATGAGGTCCCCCGATCCCCAGAGGATGCCGCCTGCCAGGTGCTGGTCGGCAAAGGGGTCCGGCAGCCATGGCATCGAGGCGTGCAGGGAGGGGTACCAGTCTCCGCCGATCAGGGTCGTCTGCCCCATGATCGTCACCCCGAGGAAGGCATGGAACGGCAGGGTGAGCAGGAGCAGGAGCAGGCGGAAGGTGTGGCTCACCCGTCCCGGCACCGGGTCGATGCCCAGGATCGGGGTGAAGAACAGCGCACCGACCACCACCAGGTGGACGTGCATGAGCTCGTGGAGCAGCGCCGAGTGCAGGGTCGCGTCGTACCAGCCGGAGAAGTAGAGCGCCCAGGGGCTGATCACGTAGAGCGCCAGGGTCAGGGGGGCGAAGGTCAGCACCTTGGCCAACCGGGAGTGCAGCACCGACAGCAACCAGGCCCGCGGACGGCGCGGCAGGGTGCGCAGCGCCAGCGTGACGGGTGCCCCCAGCGCGCAGAACAGCGGCACGACCATCGTCAGGATCATGTGCTGCA
The DNA here is from genome assembly GCA_046595715.1 of Marmoricola sp. GTDB lineage: Bacteria > Actinomycetota > Actinomycetes > Propionibacteriales > Nocardioidaceae > Marmoricola. The sequence continues at coordinate 2,785 of JBKJON010000227.1, read as the reverse complement.
CCATGTGCACGCTCAGCAGCGTCGTGTCGTAGGCAGCGATGCCGGAGCTGGTGGCGAAGAAGAACGACCCCATCCCGCCGAGCACGAACGCGAGCGTCCGCCCGACCGGCCAGCGGTCACCGCGTTCGTGGAGCCGCCAGACGGCGTAGAGGTAGAGCCCGGTGGCCCACACCACGAGCACGAAGAGGAACGGCGGGAGTCCCCATTCGGTGAAGACCGCCGACGGTGAGAAAGGTGGCACTCCTAGAGGTTAGAAGCACATTCACAGCGAAACACCGGGGGTAGGTGTGGAGTCTTCTCAGGGGAGAGCAATAATGCTCCTGTGGCGACTGCAGCGACTATCCCGGCATCCCGGCTCCACGGGCATCACGACCGTCCCAGCATGGTGAGTGTGGGCACTATCGTGTGGCTGTCCAGCGAGCTGATGTTCTTCGCGGCGCTCTTCGCCGCCTACTTCACTATCAGGGCGGTCAGCCCCGAGCTCTGGGCCCAGGAGAGCGCCAAGCTGAACGTCCCGTTCTCTTCGGTCAACACCCTGGTCCTGGTGCTCTCCTCGGTGACCTGCCAGCTCGGTGTCTTCAAGGCCGAGGACGGCATCGTCGGCCGCACCGGCAAGCTCCACCAGTTCAAGCTCTGGGGACTGCGTGAGTGGTTCGTGATGACCTACGTCATGGGCGCCATCTTCATCGGCGGCCAGGCGTTCGAGTACGCCGAGCTGGTCCACGAGGGCGTCACCATCCCCTCGTCCGCCTACGGCACCGTGTTCTACCTCGCCACGGGCTTCCACGGCATCCACGTGACGGGCGGGTTGATCGCGTTCCTGTTCGTGCTCGGCCGCACGTTCGTGGCCCGCAAGTTCACCCATGAGCAGGCTGTGACGGCCATCGTCGTGTCGTACTACTGGCACTTCGTCGACGTCGTCTGGGTCGGATTGTTCTTCACCGTCTACATTCTCAAGTAGTTCTTCATCCACCTTAAGGACGTACTGGTGCGACTCCTGCAGAATCTCAGCCGCTCGTCAGCTTGCCGGATCGCCGGTCGGCTCTCGGTCGGTCGTCGCAGTCGGTTCGCGGCACCACTGGTGCTGCTTCTCGGCCTTCTGATGACGGGCGGCATGTACGCCGCGCTCTCGCCGGCGACCGCGCAGACCCAGACGGCCGACCAGGACATGGTCACCAAGGGCCGTGCGATCTTCCTCGTCGGCTGTGCCTCCTGCCACGGCAAGAACGCCGAGGGCATCACCACCGTCAAGGGCGGCCAGTACGGCCCGTCGCTGATCGGTGTGGGCGCCGCCGCCGTGGACTTCCAGGTCGGCAGCGGCCGGATGCCGATGGCCCAGCCGGGCAACCAGGCTGTGCGCAAACCCCCCGTCTACAACGCGGACGAGATCGAGGCCCTGGCTGCCTTCGTCGCCTCGCTAGGCCCTGGACCCGACGTCCCCGCCGAGTCGCAGTACGGCTCGAAGGACGCCACGAACGAGGACGTCGTCCGCGGTGGAGAGTTCTTCCGGACGAACTGCACCGCCTGCCACAACTTCGCCGGCACCGGTGGCGCTCTGCCCCGTGGTCGCTACGCGCCGACCCTCAAGGGCGTCTCGGAGAAGCACATCTACGAGGCCATGCTCACCGGCCCCCAGCAGATGCCCGTCTTCGCGGACGAGATTCTCAGCCCGACCGACAAGCGCCAGATCATCGCCTACCTGAAGAAGAACGAGGAGACGCCCAACTACGGCGGCTTCACGCTCGGCTCCCTCGGCCCGGTCTCCGAAGGTCTCTTCGCCTGGCTGGTGGGCATCGGCGGCCTCGTGGCCGCCGCGGTCTGGATCGCAGCGAGCTCCACCCGATCGAGGAAGAAGAAGCAGGCATGACCGTCGATAAGTACGAGGGTGCCTCGAGCGCACCCGGGAGCGAGGTCGAGCCGATCCCTGACCCGGGTCTCCCCGAGCACCTTCCCCGTCCGACCGACGTCGACGAGGACGCCGCCAAGCGTGCCGAGCGACAGGTCGCGATGCTTTTCGGCCTCTCGACCGTCTTCACGCTGCTGTTCTGCGTGTCCTACTTCGTCTTCCAAGTCGGCGACAACCCGAGCGTCATCCTGGGCCTCGGCGCCTCGAACGTCGCGCTGGGGCTCACCCTCGGGCTGGCCCTGCTGTGCATCGGCATCGGCACCATCCAGTGGGCCCGCAAGCTGATGGGTGACCACGAGATCGTCGAGATGCGTCACCCCGGTGCCTCCAGTGAGGAGGACAAGAAGGAGACCCTGGAGGCTCTCGCGCTCGGCGCTGAGGAGTCGGGCATCGCCCGCCGGCCCCTGATCCGCAACTCTCTGCTCGGCGCCGTGGGCGCCCTGGGTCTCCCCACGATCATCGCGCTGCGCGACCTGGGCCCGCTTCCTGGCGACAAGCTCACCAAGACGGTCTGGAAGAAGGGCATGCGTGTCGTGCAGGACGTCGACGGCACCCCGATCCGGCCCGCTGACATGGAGATCGGCCAGCTGATCAACGGCGAGCCCGCCCTCTTCTTCGAGGAGAACGCCGCAGGTGAGCCCCTCGTCGAGGGAGTCGAGCTCCAGGTCGAGAAGGCCAAGGCGGCCGTGATCATCGTCAGGATGCAGCCCGACGACATCAAGCCGGCCAAGGGCAGGGAGAACTGGGGCGTCAACGGCATCCTGTGCATCTCCAAGATCTGCACCCACGTCGGTTGCCCCATCTCCTTGTGGGAGCAGCAGACGCACCACCTGCTCTGCCCCTGCCACCAGAGCACCTTCCTGGCGACCGAGGGGTGCC
>JBKJON010000215.1:0-5840 GCA_046595715.1 Marmoricola sp. | reverse complement strand
CACCTCGGCGCCCGCCGGGTCGCCCTGGTCACCGACACCACCGCCGCCAAACAGCAGATCACCGACCTGCTCGAGTGCGCCTGGCCGGCGGCACTGGAGGCCTCCGGCAAGCCGATGAAGTCCAAGAGCTGGCTGGCCGCGATGAGCGTGGTCTTGGACCGAGTGGGGGCCAGCGGTGACCTGAGTGTGATCCGCCGTTGGGGCTGGCGCCGGTTCGCTGCGGCGGTCCGCCGCGAACTGCCACGCCACGGCGCCACCCGCTGGTACTCCAAGATCGTGCGGGCCGTCTTCGACGCCGCAACCGACCCGGCCCGGGCCGCGGCCGGGGTGGCCGACCAGCGGGCCGGCGCCCTGGAGCGGACCCGGTTCGCGTTGGCCGACCTGGCCCACGCCCGCGCCGAGACCGCCGTGGTCGAGACCCGCATGGTGCAGGTGCTCGACGACCTCGGCCTCACCGAGCTGGCGACCAGCATCCCCGGGCTCTCCGCGGTCGGCGCCGCCGCCATCCTCGCCGAGACCGGTGACCCCACTCGCTTCACCAGCGCCCGGGCACTGGTCAAGCACGCCGGGCTCTGCCCCCGCGACAACGCCTCGGGCACCTACCAGGGCAAGACCGGCATCAGCGGCCGGGGCCGGCCCCAGCTCCGCCTCGCCGCGTGGCGGGCGGTATGGGCCGCGTTGAGGAACAACCCCGTGCTCGCCGCCCGGTACGCGCACCTGACCGGCCGCGCCGACAACAAGCTCACCCCCACCCAGGCCCGGGTCGCCGTGGCCGGCAGCCTGCTGCGCCAGCTCCACGCCGTCCTCACCACCGGCACCGCCTGGGACCCCGCCATCGCCGGCGGCGGCCTCGACCTGCGAGCGAAGGGGGCCGCGTCTGCCGCATGACCCACCACGCGACGTCGACCGGACGGGGCGAGCCCGCACCCGCGTCGGGATCACATCCCGCGAGTGACCATGGGCAGCCCCGCCCGTCTCCACCGAAGCCCGGATGAAGGCTGTCGGGACGAAACCCGCTTGCACGCTACGTAGGGCAGGAGACGGGCGCATGGCCCCCGCAACCAGGACACGAGCGCGCCCAACCCCAAGACCATCAGCCCGCCGGCGAACCCGGCGAGCCAATCACCCATGACCACAATCGAGAAACCAAGCCCTTGACACTCGGCCCCATAGGCTGGTCACTCCGGCTCGAACCGGACGCGCAAATCCTGTGCATAGTGCCGCAGACCGGGACGGGCGCCAGTAGCGGCGATTCACGCGCTTGCCGACCTGCGTCTATCCGCCGCGTCACGGACTCTCCTCGGTGGGTTGCTCCCTCTCGCGTGCGTCGGCCTCGACTTGCGCCACGAGCCACGCGGAGTGACCGTGGTCGCTGACCACCACAGGGCGTCGCCGAAGGTAGTGATGTTCGCGCCGGGAGAGTTCTGCTCCGCATCCAGCACCGCAATCGCGCCGAGACCGAGCGCCATCAGGGCGGTACCGGCCACGTACGTCGATACCTTGCCGACCAAGGAGCCGACCGCCGAGCGGTTTAGGATCCGCGCGAAGGCGAGAAGCCGAAGCAGCCGCAGGGGGCGGAGCATCGGTAACAAGATCAGCGCAACGTCGTACCAGCGCGCGAGGGCATAGCTTCGCCGTGCGTCCGTCAGATACAGGCGCGCCCCGAAGTCTACGAAGAAAGCCGCCCACACAGTCCAACTCGCCACTTCGAGCACTGTGCGCACGTCTGCGTCGAGGCGCGGGTTGAGGACGGGCCAGGCGTAGGCGATCAAGAATGCGAGGGCTAGCAACAGAAGCGGGCTCTCTGCCCGCTTCTCCCAGCGTGCAACCGGTGTCATGGCGGAACCCTAGGCGTGCGCTCCTGCTACTTGGCACGATCTGCGCATCAGGAAGGTGCCCCATTCGCCGCCATCGACTCTCGTGATCAGGCTGTCCAGCCGGCTTTCCTGGCAGAGCTTGAACCGCAACCGGGACCGGATGTTCAGCTTTACGACCGGCCGGGAACCACGAGCCCGCACTCGTAGGCGAGAACCACCGCCTGGACGCGGTTCTGCAAAAGCAGCTTGGCGAACAGCCTGTTGACGTGTGTCTTGACGGTGGTCTCCGAGACGTAGAGCTGGGCTGCGATCTCAGCATTCGAGCGGCCGCGCGCGATCAGATGCAGCACGTGACGCTCCCGGGCGGTGAGACCCTCGAGCGCGCGGTCGGCTCCGTCGGGAGCGGGCCGGTCGACGTGCTGCTCGATGAGCCGTCGAGTCAGCGACGGCGACAACAGAGCTTCGCCCTCGGCAACCAGTCGGACACCCTCGACGAGCCGGTCGGCAGGCGTGCTCTTGAGGAGAAACCCGTCCGCACCGGCCCGGAGCGCCCGGTAGACCAGCTCGTCAAAGTCGTAGGTCGTCAGCACCAGAACCCGGGTCGGGAGGTCGGCCGCAGCAACCTGTGCAGTGGCTGCGATGCCGTCCAACACGGGCATCCGGATGTCCATGAGAACCACGTCGGGTCGGTGCTGTCGGCAGGCATGCACGGCAGCTCGGCCGTCACCTGCCTCGGCAACCACGTCGATCCCGCCCGCCTCGAGCATCACCCGCAGACCGACCCTGATCAGCTCCTGGTCGTCGGCCAGTACGACGGTTGTCACGACCATTCTCCGTGACTCACGCGGGCGCGACGAGGGGCAGCCGGGCCCGAACGACGTAGCCGCCGTCATCCGTCGTGCTGGCGTACAGGTCCCCGCCGAAGACCGCGACCCTCTCGCGCATGCCGACCAGGCCGCGGCCCGTGGACGCGATGTCCAGCTGAGACCGGCCGCGCCCGCTCCGCAGGTCGATGTCGACGCCGTCGGGGCGGCGGTGGTAGCCGACCCTCACCGCGGCCCCGGGGGCGTGCTTGAGGACGTTGGTCAGGCCCTCCTGCACGATCCGGTAGACCGAGAGATCTACGCCGACCGGCAGGCCGCACGTCGAGCCGTCGAGCACCAGGTCAACGTCGAGCCCGGCGGCTTGGAACACTTCCACGAGCTCCGGGAGCTGCCCGGCCGACGGCTGAGGCGCCAGGTCGTCCTCCTCGGCGTCGCGCAGCAGGTGCAGCAAACGTGCGGTCTCGGCGAGGGCAGACCGGCCGGCCCGCTGGACCTCCTCCAGCCCGCGCTCGGTCATGTCGGGGTCCGTCCTCAGCGCCGACGCCGCCGCTCCGGCCTGGACCACCATCACGCTGAGCGAATGCGCGATGACGTCGTGCAGCTCACGAGCAATCCGCCGGCGCTCGTCCGCCACCGCTCGTTGGGCGAGCTCGCGCTGCTCCTCCACCAAGCGCCGGCCCTGGGCCGCGAGCTCCTCGTTGGCCCGCACGTGCGAACGGACCAGTCGGCCGAACAGCCAGGGCCCGGCGGTCAGCAGGCCAACCCAGAGGACGTCCTGGGCGGCGGGCATCGCCCACTGCGACCCGACGTGGACCGCCGCATCGAGGATGACGAGACCGAGGACACCCGGAACGGTGTCGGCGTGCCGGCCGAGGGCGTAACAGCCCGCGAAGATGATTGCGAGCGGGATGACCAGGTCCTCATCTTCGATCCCCAGCCAGCCCTGCATGACCACGACCAGGCAGGCGGCGGTCGCCAGTGGGGCCGGCAGCCGGCGACGACCGACGAGCAGGGCACAGGCGAGCACGATCGTCCCGGCGGCCAGCACCCGGGGCACGTCGGCGAGCAGCACCTCCGCGACTCCGAGCACGGCCAATACTGCCGGCAACACGAGGTCGGCCAGCGATGGCCAGGCGCCCGTCCACCAGCGCTTCATGCAGCGTGACGCTACGCCGATCGTGCGGCGTACGGAATCCACCCCAGGGTGGACGCGTACCGTCCTCGACGCCGACGCACCCACGGCCGTCGCAGTCCTAGCGTCGCCACATGAACGACACCTATCACCGCCGGGCCGGGCTGGCCGCGGTCGTGCTGGCGCTCGCCAGCATCATCCTCGCCCCGCTCAACGCGCTGGCCCGCATGCGCACTGACGACGGACTCTCCGACTACCACAACCCCTTGGCTGCCTGGTGGGCTCATCCCGCCATGGACCTGGCCCGGCCGATCCTCGACTGGGCCTCTCCCGACACCGTCTACGAGACGTACGGAAAGTTCTACGTGTTCGCCGTCGTCGCCGTCATCGCATGCGCGCTGGGCGTGCGAAGCCAGCGCCCCGAACGCCGGGGCTGGGCGGAGCGATGGGGGTGGCGGATCGCCCTGGTGGGATACACCCTGACGGCCGTCTCGCTCTTCTTCACATACTGGGTCGCCAACCTCAACACCGTCTTCCTCGCGGTAACCATCCCCTCGCTGCTGCTCAGCTCCGTCGGCAACGTGCTGCTCGGCGTCGGACTCATCAGGGGAGGCTTCCGCCCCCGGCTCACAGGGTGGGTGCTGGCCTTGGAGCTGCCCCTGTCCATAGGCCTGGTGGCGATCTCGACCCAAGCCCTCGGCATGTGGCCCACGATGCTCGCGTGGGGAGCAGCAGGGTTCTCCCTGCGGCGGCACCACCCCTCCGATCTGGCCACAGACTCGACCGCCGCCATCGGGGTGGCTGTCGCAACAACTCGGGCGCGCCTCCCGAGCGGTCCCGCGCGGGGTAGACACGGTGGACGACCAGCAGCGGTCCGGCGAGATCCCGACCATCACACCGGGTAGGACAGACGCACGAGCGTCCGCTGGGTCGCCGCGGCCGGATCTGTTTATCCGCCCCATTCCGCCGCCAGTGGAACGCACTCATCTGGACCAGAGTGTGCAGTGCGTTGTTGAGCTGGCGATCGCCGTAACGGTTGAGCCGATAACGGGTGGCGACTTGGCACTGTTCGCCGGGATCGGTGCCACCCCGGTGCTGGTCGTCTCGGTGTCCCAGGAGGCGTGCACTCGCAGGTTCGCGGCGGTGTTGAGCATCGCGGCAAGGTTCTGGCCGCGGAACCTGACCGGACGGGTTCGGGTGCTGCGATGACCAGGCTGAACACCTGCAGCTGAGCCTCGGTGGAGGCATTGATCGCGGAGCGCCGAGCAGCCAAGAGCACCGAGAGTGCTTGACGTTCGCCGCCAGTGCGGGGAGTTCCCCACCGCGGTCGAGCCATGGCCTCCCGCGCAGCTCGGATCGCATCGAGCGGATCAGACTTCGCGCCGTTGCGACGCGCAGCCCGCTTCGGGCGATCCAACTCGATGACGATCTCAGACATCTCCAACAGGTGACGACTCAGACCGGCGCCGTGACCACCGGTCCCCTCGATCGCCCAAGCCCGCAACATCGGATGGTTGTTGGCGAACTCCACCAGCTCGGCGTAGCCGCTGGCTGTCGCCTCGACGGTGATCTCGTCGAGGACACCACCAGTTTCAGCATCAACCACGGCCGCGGAGTGGGTATGGACGTGGGTGTCGACGCCGATGACGACATCGAGCGCTTCGCGTAGATCGGTCAGACTGTTCATGCGTTCTCTCCTTCGCCGGACGGGACGTGGTTCCGGTCCCGGGACGGAGGCTCGGCAGGACTGTGATGAGACACGCCAGGCGCCGTTAACGCCGAGTGGTCAAGCTCCTGATCAGGCCAGCTCCTCCAACCGGGCCGGGGCCGATGACCACGAGCGGACAGGTCGCAACGAGGCACAAAGCCAGTCATACCGGGGGTCACACTCGCGGTCACCAACCACGGCCCAGCACCTACAGGCTGCGTTGGCGATCCTCACAGTCATACCGGCTCCCTTCTGTTGTCAACCTGCAGGTTCGAGTGACCTCTTCCGGGCTGGCGGTCGCGGGCGTAGCGTCTGGTTCGCGGGTCCGGGAAGTGGCTGATCCGAAGTGCCGATGAGCG
>JBKJON010000129.1:0-3247 GCA_046595715.1 Marmoricola sp. | reverse complement strand
ACTCGACGGAAACTCACACAGGTCGACGCGGAGAGAATCATCCGCGAAGAGGCAGACGCCCGACAGGTGAAAGTCTCGGAGCACGTCGTGCGGGACCTCGCACGCGGAGCACTACGCCCGGCATGGTGGCTCCTCCTTCATCGGAGACAAGCGAGGGGCCAGGGGTGCCCACTGCCTGGAGAGCGAGGCCCTAGATAGAGCGCCCGCTCATCAGCGTAAGGCGTTCTGTGTCAAGGATCTGGTCGGTGCCGCGTCCGTCGTCTGTCCCTGCATAGCTGATCGGGATCGGTGCCCTGCAGCGTGTAATCGGGTTGGTTAGACGACGGGCGAGGCTGCCCATGATGAGCGTCGAGGTACTCGTTGGTCCTCAATGCCGCGTAGGGCTCGCCCCGACCGTCAGCTCGTGCAGCCCGCCTCGTGTCAGGCGGCCAGGGTCAGGTCTTGTTTCTTCCCGCCGGCTGCGATGCGGGGGTCCCAGGCTTGCCCGGTGGTGACCACGGCGTGGAGGTGACGCAGGATCGCAGCGGCGATCACGGTCTGCGCCTGTGTCGCGGTGAGCCGGTTGCTCTCTCGGGTGGTCAGGTGTCGGTAGCGCGCGGCGTAGACGGTGTTGGTCTGCAGCGATCCCCAGACTGCTCGCCAGGCCGCGACACGTAGCCGTGGTCGCCCCGCGCCGGTGAGCTTGGTGCGTCCGGTGAAGGTCCCTGACTGCTTCTCTCGGGGGGCGAGGCCGGCGTGCTTGACCAGCGCGCGGGCGGTGGCGAAGCGGTGCGGGTCGCCGGTCTCGGCCAGGATCGCAGCGGCTCCGACGGCGCTGATGCCGTGGATGGAGGTGACCAGGTCGGTCAGTGCGAGCTCGTCGAGCACGAGCACCATGCGGCGTTCGGTCTCGGCCAACCGCTGCTGGTCGACAGCCCAGTCCTCCAGCACCAGGGCGATGCGTTCGAAGGCGCCGCGACGGTGCGCGAGCACGCCGGCGGAGTCGCTCAGTGCCGCGAACAGCCGGCGGGCGATCCGCAGACAGGGGCGTTGTCCGCCGCGGCGCAGGACCTCGCGGCGCACCGCTTTCTCGAACCGGGGCAGGCCGAGGCGGTGGGTGCGGGCCAGGTCACCGCCGTCGCGGTCCAGGATGACGTGCATCGCTGCGGCCCAGGTGCGGGACCTGAACGGCTGCTGCGCGGTGGGGATCGCGGCGGGCCACACGCACTCGAGGAGGTCGCGGATCTGCTGGACCTGGGCGACGTTGGCGGTGATGAGCTCCTCGCGACGGGTCCCGAGGTGACGCAGCCGGCCCCAGGTCTCATCGACCGGTTCGGGCGCGTAGCAGCGCAGCTGCGCGGTGAGCCTGGCGATCAGAACCGCGTCCTTGTCGTCGGTCTTGTCGAAGGTCAGGTCCTCGCTGCGTCGTGCCCAGGAGGTCTGCATCGGCTGGACGCACACGAACGACATCGACCGGTCCGCTGCGAGCTGGCCTAGCACCCGCCACCGGTGCCCGGTCGGCTCGCAGGTGACCGTCGTGCCGGTGAACCCGTTCGCCGCGGCGCGCGCGGAGGCCCAGTCCAACGCCGTGCCGAGGTCCCACGCCTTGCACCGGAAGGTCCGCCGAGCCAGGACCCTGGAGTCGTGATCGGTGACCACAACCATCTGCTTGCGATCAGCGAGATCGATCCCGATGATCGCGTTGTCCAGCGGCACCAGCTCACGCATCCGCGCCAGCCGTGCATTGCGGTTCCGATCCCCGCGAGAAACACCATTACCGTTGACCATGAACGTCCTCCTCCTGCGTTGGGACACCAAGCCCGACAAGCGCATCAGGAGGACGTTCACCCGTCCACACCCAGCAGCTCTAAACGTGTTCCTATGCCGCGATTCGTGCGGCGAGCCGCTGAGCGGGTCAAGTCCCGGGTGGTGGTGTAGCGCTGCGTGACCTTCGTGGGGTCAGGCGGTGAGTGCTGGCAGGTGGTCGGCTCCGATCTCGGGTTCGGTGTTGGGGGCGATGGTGACTCGGCAGCGGCTGAGGACTTCGAGGCCGAGGTATCGCCGCCCTTCGGCCCATTCGTCGGTCTGCTCGGCCAGGACGGCGCCGACGAGGCGGACGATGGCCTCGCGGTTGGGGAAGATCCCGACGGAGTCGGTGCGGCGGCGGATCTCGCGGTTGAGGCGCTCGGCGGGGTTGTTGGACCAGATCTGGGTCCAGACGTCCTTGGGGAAAGTGGTGAAGGCGAGGATGTCCTCACGTGCCGCAGCGAGGTGCTCGGCGACGGCGGGCAGCTTCTCGGTGACGTAGTCGATGAGGCGGTCGAACTGGGCGTGGACCGCGGCGGCGTCGGGCTGGTCGTAGACGCTGTGCAGCATCGCCTTGACCGCTGGCCACATGCTCTTGGGTGTCACGGACATCAGGTTGGCTGAGTAGTGGGTGCGGCACCGCTGCCAAGCGGCACCGGGCAGGTTCGCTGCGATCGCCTCGACCAGACCTTTGTGGGCATCGGAGGTGACCAGGCGGACCCCGCCGAGGCCGCGTGCGACGAGGTCGGCGAGGAACTCGTTCCACGCTGCTCCGGTCTCCGAGGTGGCCACGCGCAGGCCTAGGACCTCGCGGTGTCCGTCACCGTTGACGCCGACCGCGACCAGCACCACGGCGTTGACCACGCGGCCGCCTTCGCGGACCTTCATCGTCAGTGCGTCGGCGGCGAGGAAGGTGAACGGGCCGGCGGTGTCGAGGGGTCGGTGGCGGAACTCCTCGACGAGCTGGTCGAGATCGGCTGCCATCCGGGAGACCTGCGACTTCGACAGTGAGTCGATGCCGAGGGTCTTGACGAGCTTGTCCATCCGACGGGTCGAGACCCCGGCGAGGTAGCAGTCCGCCACGACCGTGATCAATGCGGCCTCGGCTCGTTTACGGCGCTCGAGCAGCCAGTCGGGGAAGTAGGTGCCCGTGCGCAGCTTGGGCACCGCGACGTCGATGGTGCCGACGCGGGTGTCCAGGGGGCGGTGGCGGTAGCCGTTGCGCTGAGCCGTGCGCTCGGTGCTCGGGCGGCCCCACTCGGCTCCGACGACGGCGTCGGCATCGGCCGACAGCAGCGAGTTGATGACGTTCTGCAGCAGCGAACGCATCAGATCCGGCGACGCTTCGGCGAGGGCATCGCCAAGCAGGCCGGCAGGGTCGACAATGTGTGGTGCGGTCATCGTGATGACTCCGTTCGAGAGTGCTGTGAGAGGTTCACTCGAAGGATCACGCGGTGGCCGC
>JBKJON010000118.1:0-2691 GCA_046595715.1 Marmoricola sp. | reverse complement strand
ACTGCGCGTTGTCGTGGGGATTGTCACCGGGCAGCAGCAGGTTGCCCTCGCTGGAGTTGCCCAGCGAGAAGTTGACGTGCTTTCCGGAGCCGTTGACGCCCTCGAAGGGCTTCTCGTGGAAGAGGCACTCCATGCCGTGCTTCTTGGCGACGGTCTTGAAGGTCGTCATCAGCAGCTGCTGGTGGTCCGCCGCGACGTTGCCGCGCTCAAACATCGGCGCGATCTCGAACTGGCCGGGAGCCACCTCGTTGTGCCGGGTCTTGGCCGGGATGCCGAGCTTGAAAAGCTCGCGCTCGGTGTCCATCATGAAGCCCAGCACCCGCTCGGGGATGGCGCCGTAGTAGTGGTCGTCGAACTCCTGACCCTTGGGGGGCTTGGTGCCGAAGAGCGTGCGGCCCGAGTTCAGCAGGTCGGGGCGGGCGAGGAAGAAGTGACGGTCGATCAGGAAGTACTCCTGCTCGGCGCCGCAGTAGGACACCACGCGGTCGGGGTCGTGCCCGAAGAGGCGCAGGATCCGCTCGGCCTGGTCGGCCATGGCCTGCTGGGCACGCAGCAGCGGCGTCTTGTGGTCGAGGGCCTCGCCGGTCATCGAGACGAAGACGGTGGGGATGCACAGGGTGTTCCCGTTCGGGTTCTCCAGGACGTACGCCGGGCTGGTGGCGTCCCACCCGGTGTAGCCGCGGGCCTCGAAGGTGTTGCGCAGACCACCGTTGGGGAAGCTGGACGCGTCGGGCTCGCCCTGGACCAGGGTCTTGCCGGAGAACTCGGCGAGCGCCGATCCGTCACCGGTGGGCTCGAGGAAGCTGTCGTGCTTCTCCGCGGTCAGCCCGGTCAGGGGGTAGAAGACGTGCGCGTAGTGGGTCGCGCCCTTCTCCATCGCCCAGTCCTTCATCGCCGAGGCGACGGCGTCGGCGGCCGTGGGGTCGAGCGGGGCCGCGTGGTCGATGGTCGCGAGCACCGACTTGTAGACCGACTTCGGCAGCCGCTTCTGCATCGCGGCCTTGCTGAAGACGTTCTCACCGAAGATCTCACCGGGGGTCTCGTGCAGCGCGAAGCTCACCGCGGGCGGGACATACGCCTCGACATCTTTGATCGCCTGGAGGCGAACGTTGTTTCCACTCACTTGGGCATCCCTTGAACGAAGCCGCGTGCCGCGGCGGTGGAGGATCGACCCGTTCAACCTAGAGGGGCTTCCGCACCCCGGGTGTCGTTCGTGTTTCGGGCGCGTGAACGCTTCCTGTGGACTGGCCAAGACCGCTCACGGCTTCCGCCCGCATCCCTGTCCCGCTCAGCGCGCAAGCAGCGCCTCGAGGCGTTGGAGCTCGTCGTCCAGCTCCGAGCGCTGTCGCTTCGAGAGCCGGCCGAAGAGCTCCGTGACCACGTGTCCGCCACGAAACCACCACAGTCCGGCCATGAAGCCGTCGACGAACACCGTGTGACCGACTCCCCCGTTGGCGCCCGACCAGCGCGCGCGTACATCGCCGGGGACGATGTGGTCGCGGGCGGAGGTGGAGAGCCACAGGTTGTCGTAGACGCCGAGCAGCCTGACCGGTGCATGAGTGTCGCCATCGGCGTACGGCGCATCGGGGACGTCATACCTCGTCCTGCCGTCCTCGCACTCGACCACGACCAGCTCGTCCTTCATCCCCGAGAAGAAAGGACCCAGCCTCGTGACACGCGACCACGTCGTCATGTCGGCGGCGGTGCCGGGTCCGAAGGCACGCAGGTATCGCCGGACCGTCTCCTGCAGGTCGATCTCGATCGTGGGCCGACCGAGGTAGGCCTCGACCGTCTGGTAGGCGACGCCGCCCGAGCGCCCCCACAACCCCCGCGGCGGCACCTGCACCATCGGCACCCGCTCGCGGGCCACATGGGCGAGCGCAGCTGCTGGGCAGTCCGTGAAGACCTCCGCGAGCTGCTCACCGAGCTGCTTGACGGGCAAGGGTCCAACCTCGAGCAGCCGCCGTGTGGTGTCGATCAGGTCGTCGACGGGCACCCCGCGTGCGGGGCGGCTCATCTGGTTGGCGGCACTCTGCTGGTCGAGCATCCGCTGGACCCACGGCCGCAGCGCCAGCGCGTCGTCGGGCACCAGAACATGGATGGTCCCTCGCAGGGTGAGGAAGCGCACCGCGTCCTTGTTCTCCAGGGCAGTGGAGAGCTCGTGGGGGTCGAAGTCCTCGATGCGCGCAGCGAGCGAGAGGTACGGCGGCAGGTTGTCCTGCGCCTGCAGGCCGATCAGGTGCTCGACCATCTTCAGCGCCGGAGTGTGCGTGCGCTCGAGCAGGTGCTGCCGCAGCAGCAGGGTGCGGTTCAGGTCACGAAGACTCAGCACACCGGCAGGGTAGACGGCTCTCCACCCGTCCACGAGTCCGGCTACGAGACCGGCCACGAGTCCCCCGGTGCGCGCCGAGACCGGGCTGCCCGGGGCCGAGCGGAGGGCGGGCGTCTCGAAACCGGTGATGGCGGCGGCGTGGACACACCAAGCCCCCCGCCGGGTGGTGCTGCGGCGGGGTGTGGGGCGGGGTGGCTATTGCTCGGGTGGGTGGAGGTTGCGGGGGCGTCGGTCTGCGGAGACGTCGAGGGTGCCGGTGTGGTCGCGGAGGAACTGGTAGCCGTGGGGGCTGGTCCACAGGAACGTGCCGGGTTCCAGGACGGTGTAGATCCAGGTCGTGTGGGTCTTCAGCCGGTGAT
>JBKJON010000070.1:0-15266 GCA_046595715.1 Marmoricola sp. | reverse complement strand
CATCGGCTTCATGATGGACTGCGACACCACCGGCATCGAGCCCGACTTCTCGCTCGTGAAGTTCAAGAAGCTCGTCGGCGGCGGCTCGATGCAGATCGTCAACCAGACGATCCCGCGGGCGCTCGAGAAGATGGGCTACCAGCCCGAGCAGGTCGAGGCGATCGTCGCCTTCATCGGCGAGCACGGCCACGTGATCGACGCTCCCGGCCTCAAGCTGGAGCACTACGAGATCTTCGACACCGCGATGGGTGTCCGCTCGCTCAAGGCGATGGGCCACGTGCGGATGATGGCTGCCTGCCAGCCGTTCCTGTCCGGTGCGATCTCCAAGACGGTCAACCTCCCGGAGACCGCCACGGTCGAGGAGATCGAGGACGTCTACATGCAGTCCTGGAAGCTCGGGCTCAAGGCGACCGCGATCTACCGCGACAACTGCAAGGTCGGGCAGCCGCTCTCTGATGGCAAGTCCGACAAGGCCAAGCGCGACCAGGGCCAGCACGTCGCCAGCGATGACCTCGCCCCGACCAAGGTCGTCGAGAAGGTCGTCTACGCCCCGACTCGCAAGCGTCTGCCGAAGTCGCGTGTTTCGCGGACGACGAGCTTCACGGTGGGTGGCGCCGAGGGCTACATGACCTCGGGTGCGCACGACGACGGCGAGCTGGGCGAGGTCTTCCTCAAGCTCGGCAAGCAGGGCTCGACCCTGGCCGGTGTGATGGACGCCTTCTCGATCGCCGTCAGCATCGGCCTCCAGTACGGCGTCCCGCTCGAGACCTACGTCTCGAAGTTCACCAACCTGCGCTTCGAGCCCTCGGGCATGACCGACGACCCGGACATCCGGATGTCGCAGTCGCTGATGGACTACGTCTTCCGCCGCCTGGCGCTGGACTACCTGTCCTTCGACGACCGCTCGATGCTCGGCATCCACTCCGCCGAGGAGCGCCAGCGTCACCTCGAGACGGGTTCCTACGAGCCCCTCGAGGAGACCGGGGGAGCCGGCGAGCTCATGCGGGTGGAGCTCACCGACGACACGACCGTGGCGGAGCGAGCGTCTCGGAACCTCCCGTCCACCGGCGGTGACGTCGACAACCGCGCCGACGTGATCGAGACCAAGGACACCCACGGCGCCGAGGCCCGCGAGGTCCCGGCCAAGGCCGGCGTCGGCGAGGCCCACACCTCCGCCGAGCTCTTCGAGAAGCTCACCGGCGTGGCCGTCGACTCGCCGCTCTGCATGACGTGCGGGACGAAGATGCGCCCGGCGGGAAGCTGCTTCGTGTGTGAGGGCTGCGGGAGCACCAGCGGCTGCAGCTGATGACGAGTGGCGCAGAGAGATTGCCCGAAATGTCGGGGAGCTGCGTGACTGACAAGCATTGTCGTCACCAGAACCCTCGTCACAACGAGCGATAGCTCCCGAGAGGCCCGGCCCGGCGACTTCCGCATGGAAGGCGCTGGGCCGGTGCTGTTCTCAGGAAGATCCGACAGGTTCGTGTCAGCGGTGATCAGGTCGATCGCCTCGAGGCCGTCCGCAGGCACCCCCAGCACCGTCACCTGTCGAGGAGACCGAGGAGCATCAACGCGGCCCTGGTCCTCGAATGTCACCGGGAGCGCCAACCGCGTCTGGTGACGCACGTACGCCGCGCTCGACGAGGGATGAGGCGCGTCATACGGTGACCCGGTGAACGACGAGCTTCCCGACCTGGACCACGAGCTGGAACGTGCCGTGATGGAGGTGCTGTCGACCCGGGGGCCGCTCGGCCTCGAAGAGCTGCGGGTGGAGCTGGCCAAGGAGCACCGCATCGTCAGTGACGACGAGCTGCAGCCGATGCGCTGGCACTCCGATGTCTTCGACTTTGCCGACGAGACCTACGGCCACGTGCCCACCCTGGCGGAGGGTCTGGTCCTCACCCACGAGCTCAGCGAGCTGGAGCTGGAGCTGGGCATGCTGGATCCCGGCGTCGACCTGGGGCTGTGGGACCGGCTGGCGGACGAGGGCGTGACGCTGGCCGCCGGTGGTGTCATGAGGGCGGAGTACGCCATTCGCGGCACGGAGATGCCAGGTGACAGCGGAGTTGCGCTGGCCGGGCCGGACGGGTGGCTCGACGGCTGGGTCGCCGGTGACGTGATCGCGTTGCGCTACCTCGGCGGTCAGGCCGTCCTGGAGCCGGCGGACTACCCCGACGACTACGAGGCCCACGCCGACGAGCTCGCGGCGCTGTCCGCGGCCACGCACCGGGCTGTCGAGGAGGACATCCAGTTCGGCGACCCGACGTACCCCGGTGCCTCGGCCGCGGAGATCGTCATGCGGCTCAGGCAGCTGGAGCCCCACGCGCTGCGGCGGTCCCTCCCACCTCTGAGCGGTCTGGTCGAGGCCCTCGGCTTCGAGTCCTACCGTGGGTACGTCGGACCCCCCGGCACCCCCTGGGAAGGCTCACCGGAGCTGCTCGACGAGCACCAGACCTTGGCGTGGCGGGCGTGGCGGGCCAGCCTCGCGCTGGCGCGCGACGAGGAGTCGCCGGGCGACGAGGAGCTCGTCGTGCTGGCGCGCCGCCTGACCGGGCTGGTCTTCGACTACGCCGCCCAGGACATGGGCGAGCCCGAGGCCCAGTGGCTCGCCGAGACGATGTTGCGCGCGGTCGAGGCGCCGCTGTCCGCCGTACCCCTGCTGCTGCTCGCCTGCGCCGCCGAGGATCGTGGGGACGGACCTGCCTGGCTCTCCCTCATCGAGCGGGTCGTGGCCGCGGATCCCCAGGCCGCCGAGGCCCTGGCGACCCTTGCCGACCTGAGGTCGGTCTCCGGTGACGCCCGGGAGGCGAAGCGCCTCTACGCGCTCGCCGGGGTGGACCCCCGGGCCGACGAGTTCCGCATGCTGCGCACCTTCCTCGAGCCGCCGGCCGGGGGACCGGGGCGCAACAAGCCATGCCCGTGCGGGTCGGGGAAGAAGTACAAGGTGTGCCACGGTCGCACCACGACCCACCCGCTGCCCAACCGAGCGGCCTGGCTCTTCCACAAGGTCGTGCTGTTCCTCCAGCGTCCGCCACAGCGCGAAGAGCTGCTGGAGTGGGGCGCGCTTCTCTCGGGCACCGATCCCGACGATGAAGCAGCGTTGGATCATGTGCAGAACGACCAGACCACGTGGGACTTCGCGGCTTTCGAGGGTGGCCTGCTGGCCGAGTTCGTCAGCGTGCTCGGTCCGCTGCTGCCCGACGACGAGCGGGTGCTGGCCGAGTCCTGGTCGGTCGCCCCACGCCGCCTGATGGAGGTGCTCGAGGTGGTCCCGATGCGTGGCCTGAAGGTGCGTGACCTGATCCTCTCCGAGGAGCTGGAGATCCGTGACCGCACCATGACGCGCACCGTCCAGGTGGGAGACCTGCTGTTCGGCGTACCCCTCGACGACGGCGACGGTGTGCTCAGGTTCCAGCTCAACGGGCTCTCCCTGCCACGCCTCATGCGGGCCCCGCTGCTGGCGATGCTGCGCGCGGACGCGAGCGGTGAGGAGGTGGCGGCCTTCCTCGCCCCGAAGTCGCCCCAGCTGAAGACGTCGACGGGTGAGGAGCTGGTGATGTGCACCGCGCGCTACGCGGGCGCCGATCTGGAGGCCGTCTGGGAGGCTCTCGCCGAGGAGCTCGGTCAGCCGGGCGAGGACCAGCTGCGGCTGCTCGGCCCGGACGACGTCATCCTCGGAACCGTCGACCGCGAGGGCGAGCGTCTCGTCGTACGCACCCACGCGATCGAGCGGCTGCGTGTCCTGCAGGAAATGATGACCAGGGCGGGGTCCCTCCGCCTGATCGACGAGTCGACGCGGCCGTGGGAGAGCCTGTCGGACGAAGTGGCGAGGAGTACGACGGAGCCTGTCGAGCTTGACGCGGCCGACGTGGAAGGCATCCGGCGTCAGCTGGAGGATCGCTGGCTGGCTGACAGGATCCCGGCACTCGGCGGGCTCACCCCACCCGAGGCGGCTGCCTCCGATGAGGCGCGCGCTGACCTGGTGGCCCTGCTCGACGACTTCGAGTGGACCCAGCGTCGCTCGCCTCAACAGCTCGGGTACGACGTAGGGCGGCTGCGCCGGGAGCTCGGCCTCTGACCGAGGGCCCGGAGGTCGAGGTCCCCGCAGGCTGTTGGCCAGTGGCGCTCAGCCGATCGTGAACAGGTCGCCCACGCTGCAGTCGAGGGCGTCGCAGACCGCCGTCAGCGTGGAGAACCGGACCGCCTTCGCGCGCTGGTTCTTGAGGATGCTGAGATTCACGATCGACACCCCGATGGTCTCGGCCAGTGCGGTGAGAGTGAGGCCGCGGGCCACGAGCAGCTGATCCAGGTGGCACACCACGCGGTGGGGGTCCTCGACCGGCATCAGACGAGGCCGTCGACGTCGTCCTGGAGACGAACGCCCTGGGCGAACGCCTCGGCGAGGGCGAGCAGCAGCAGGGCACTGATGACGGCCACGAAGGGCACCTCGAAGCCGAACGTGTCAGCGACCCCGTCGAACGCGCGCTGGGTGACCACGGTGTCGGCCAACCCGTGCCCGAGGCTGACGGCGACGCTGCCCAGCAGGACGGTAGTCCCGACCAGTCGCAGCGACGTGGTGCTGGCGGCCACGAACGGCTGCCCCAGCTCGATGCGGCGCACGAGTCGCAGCAGCAGCCAGGCGACGAGACCGACAGCGATCGAGAGGATGAGGCCGGGCAGCAGGCTGGCCAGCCAGGCACCCGCGCCGGCGTGGTCGATGCGTACCACCACTGTCCCGGCACCGCGCAGCATGACGCCGTCCTGGGTGACGAGTCGATCGGGGGCGGTGGTGGGCCCGAAGCCCTCGAGGTCCCAGCGCAGGGGCTGGTCCCGCAGCCAGCTCACCAGCGGCCAGCCGACCGAGAACACCGGCACGGCCACGCTCACCAGGGCGAGCAGCAGCTTGGTCATCCAGAAGTCAACGCGGTCGAACAGGGGAAGGTGCATCTCGTCTCCTGGGGTTGCCTCAGCCGGGTGAACTTATCGAAAAACAATAACAACGAGAAACGATAAGTCAAGCGCGAGGAGTCTCCGGATAGCCATCGGCCCGGCGAGATGTCGTCAACCCCCGCCGGGATGCCCGTCACGACAACCATCTGATCTCACCCCTTGCCACCATTCCCGGATGCCTGTAGAATCGAACACAAGTTCGATTCAATAGTGATGCTGAGGGATCGGCCCGGACCGTGAGGTTCGCTGCTCACAGGCGCGCTGCATCGACACGTGAGGCCCATGGGTCCGTCGTCGGTGGCAGGAGGTGTCAGGTGAGGTCCAACTGTCATCCGGTGCTGGCGTGCGTCGAGACGGTGGGCGTCGCGCTGAAGGAGACCGCGGACGTTTCGGTCACCTTCATGGAACCGGCCGACAAGCGCACGGTGCTGTTGGAGCTGGCCCGGCTCGAGGCGCAGCTGATGGCGCTTCGACTGCGGGTGATGGCGGTCTCGGACGACGTCGCGCTGGCAGAGGGGGCGCGTGACGTGGCCGCGCTGTTGACCCATCACACACGAACTGATGACCGCACGGATCGTCGTGACCTCGCGTTGGCGCAAGGGCTGGACCGGCGTTGGAGCCAGGTCGCAGCAGCGCTCGGCCGGGGCGATCTCAACGTGGCGCAGGCGCAGGTGATCGTGCGCGCGCTGGAGGAGCTGCCCGCGGAGAAGGTCTCGGCTGAGGTGCTCAGGGACGCGGAGGCCCATCTGGTGGCCCAGGCGGCGTTCTTCGGTCCCAGAGAGCTGCGGAGGCTGGGTCGCCGGGTTCTCGAAGTGGTCGCCCCAGAGGTCGCCGAGCAGCACGAGGCCGAACAGCTGGCCGCAGAGGAGAGGCACGCGGAGCGTCGCACCAGCCTGGTCTCCACGCGTCTGGGGGACGGCAGCACCCGGATCACGATCAGCGTCCTCGACGCCGTGGCGACCAGGCTCTTCACCTACCTCGAGGCCTTCACCTCGCCGCGACACCTGACGACCGGGGAGGGTGATCGGATCCCGGTCGACCGGAAACGTGGTCAGGCGTTCTGCTCGCTGCTGGAGTCCCTGGACCCCGCGCGGGTGCCCGCCCACGGAGGGGACGCCACCACGCTGATCGTGACCGTCACTCTCGACGACCTTCGCAAGGAGCTCGGCACCGCTCAGGTCGGCGCCAGCGACAGGCTGTCCGCCGGGGAGGTGCGCCGCCTCGCCTGCGCCGGCAAGATCATCCCGGCCGTGCTCGGGGGGAAGTCCGAGGTCCTCGACCTCGGCCGCTCCGCACGGTTGTTCCGACCGGCGCAGCGCAAGGCCATGATCCTCCGCGACGGTGGGTGTTGCGCCGAGGGCTGCACCATCCCCGCTGCGTGGTGCGAGGCTCACCACTGGGGCACGCCATGGTCCCGAGGTGGGCGCACCGACCTCGAGGACGGGCTCCTCCTCTGCTCGTGGCACCACCATCGCGCCCACGACTCCGTCTACGACACGAGTCGGATGCCCAACGGGGACGTCCGGTTCAGCCGGCGGACCTAGTGAGGGCGTGTGGTGAGCACGAGGGTGCCAGCGTCCGCTCACCTTCCGTCCGAAGCGCACGGGCTCCTCTTGGTCGGGCGAAGACGTCCGCAGGATCACAGATGCGTCCTGTCCGAAGTCCGGTGGTCGCGTGACTAGCCGGCCGGCACCACGGGCTCGCCACAGCTGGGGCACTGCACCTGGTCGACGGGGAGGGAGGTGCGGGCCTGGTCGCCGCAGTACTCGCAGACCCAGTTGGTCGTGCTCACGCCGTGAGGTTCCAGACGTAGCGACTGGTGGCGACCACATCGAGGTCGTGGTCGGCGCCCATCATGGCCCCGCTCATCATCAGCTGCATCAACCGGCTGTCGAGCTCGGCGTGGTCGCCGCCGCTGCCGTAGTAGGCGTGAATGTCGTGCATCGCCTCGATCGGGAAGAGCTCCTCGACCATGGCGTCGACGTCGCGGGTGCCGCCGGCCAGCGTCCCGATCACCCGGTTCTGGACGTGGCCGAACGTTGCCTGGGTGGCGATCGCTATCTCGGTGTGGGGTCCCTGCCAGTGGGCCTGCCAGTCGTCGTAGGCCATCTCGGCGGGCTTCCTCAGGAAGGTGACCTGGGCCAGAGCGTGCAGGCGCTCGCCGTCGCGGACCTCGGGTGGGACCAGAGGCTGCCGCTCCTCGACCTGCCAGGCAGCTAGCTCGTCGGCCAACGGGCGCAGGATCTCGGCGACCTCCTCGCCGGTGCCGTCGGTCCACGCCGCGACCACGCTGGTGAGCGGCTCCTCGAAGTGGTTCCTGCGAAGGGCGCTCTCCGGGATGTGGTCGTCGTCCAGGTT
The DNA here is from genome assembly GCA_046595715.1 of Marmoricola sp. GTDB lineage: Bacteria > Actinomycetota > Actinomycetes > Propionibacteriales > Nocardioidaceae > Marmoricola. The sequence goes on along the minus strand of JBKJON010000070.1, from coordinate 7,961 downwards.
CACCTGGAGACGGGTCGTGCCAGCAGTGCGCAGCGCGTGGCGAAGCTCCTCGCCGAGGAGGGCGAGCGGGTCCGCGCCCCACAGGGCCAGCACGAGTTTCATCCTGCGCACTCTAGGTGCTCGGCCGCGACCACCGTGTCCGCCGAAGTGGCTCATGGCCGGGAGGTTCCTGCGCGCCCACGACCGACGGACCTCCCGACGGCTCAGCGGGCGCCGATGCGCCTCGAGCAGGACGGCCAGGCACCCCAGCCCTGACCCTTCTTGATCCTCTTGGCGATGCGGACCTGCTGGCTCACCTTGGCCCGGTGGGCGTTCGAGGCGTACCTCTTGCCGCCGTAGGCGCGCCAGGTGCCGCTGCTGATCTGGAGGCCGCCGTAGTAGCCGTTGCCGGTGTTGACGTGCCAGCGGCCGCCGGACTCGCAGTGGGCGAGGCGTTTCCAGGTCTTCATCGAGACGGCGCCGGCCGGGGTGGAGAGGGTGACGGTGAACAGGACGGCGGTGGTCAGGGCGACCAGCAGCGTCATCGCGATCTTGCGCATGGGAGTTCCTCCGTGCGCCTGCGAAGTTAGCTGTCGGGTTCGGGCTGGAGCTGCCCGGCCACGTGTGGGTGGCCTCACCCCGAGGGTCGTTCTCACGACCCGGGAAGATTGGGTTCCCCGCTCCTGCCCGCTGAGTGTTCAGTGGGCCCCCCGCACGGACAGGACTCGGCGACGACGGAGGACGCCCCGGTCATCCGGGACGCCTCACTTTAGGCGCAGCCCCGGTCGGTCGGCAATGCCCGGCGGTTCCACCGGGGCTGGGGCGGGTCTCGAGCGTGCGTGGTGCACGATGGCCCGATGGCTACCGATGAGCAGCAAGGGCTGGTTTTCCCGGCCGACGGCGAGGGGCGTCGTAGCACGTCGTCCGTGGGACGGGCCGTCGTCGCGGACGCTCTGCGGTCTGTGGATCCCACGGGGGCACTCGCCGCCGGGCAGGCGACCGGCTGGCGAGCCGATTACCTCGTGCACTTCCGCCGGCTGGTCGAGGCCGGGCTCGCCTCACCCCAGGCCGCGGTGTCGGTGGCCGAGGGCGGGCTGACGTCGATCCGGGACCGCATGCGGGTGCTCGACCAGGACGGTGCCGAGCACGCGCTGTCCGACTGGCCGGAGACCCAACGTGACATCGAGGAGGTCGAGGTCCGTGGGGTCGGTGCGCCCGTCACCGAGCTGGTGCTGCCCTACCACGGTGAGCGGCTGCGAGGCAGCGGGATCCGCAGCCGGCTGCGGACCTGGGTCGAGGCCGGGGTGGTCGAGCCGACGGTGTCCGAGGCGATCGACCTCGTCCTGGACAACCCGGACTGGCTGCGGCTGGAGGGCCACACCGTCGCCATCCTCGGTGCCGGCGCCGAGATGGGGCCGCTTCCGTCCCTGATGCGGTGGGGCGCGCGGGTCGCCGCGGTGGATCTTGCCCGTCCCCAGATCTGGCAGAAGGTGCTGACGCTCGCCAAGGAGGGGGCGGGATCACTGGTCGTGCCGACCTCCCCCGAGACCCAGGGCCTCGGGCTCGACGAGGCGGCTGGCGTCGACCTCCTCACCGAGGTGCCCGGCGTCGAGCGCTGGCTGCGCTCCCAGCCGGGGACGCTCGTCGTCGGCAACTATGTCTACGCCGACGGCGCCACCAACACGCGCGTGTCAGTCGCGGTCGACGAGCTCACCTGTCGGCTGCAAGGCAACCGGGGGGACGTGGCGCTTGGTTTCCTGGCCACGCCGACCGACGTCTTCGCGGTGCCTGGTGAGGCGGTCGACCAGGCGACGCGTGGCTACGACGGTCGTTCGGTGCGGTCCAAGGCGATGGGCCGGCCGCTACGGACGCTGTCGGGGGGTCGGCTGCTGCGGCGCAACTACGTGCCGGGCTCGAACCCCGGCATCAACGACTCGCTGGTGCCGCAGCAGGGGCCGAACTACGCCCTCGCCAAGCGGCTTCAGCGCTGGCGCGCCACCGTCGCCCGGCACGAGGGGGCCACGGTGTCGATGAACGTCGCCCCGCCCACGCGCACGAAGTCGGTGGTGAAGAACCGCGCGCTGGCGGCGGCGTACGCCGGGGCCCACCGCTTCGGCGTCGAGGTCTTCGAGCCCGCGACCTCCAACGTGCTGATGGCGGCGCTGCTCGTGCACGACCTGCACACCGGCGGCGGTCCCGCGCACGAGCACCCCTGGCAGGACGAGGCCTACGCCGCCGCCCATGGCGGGCTGTGGCGGGCGCCGTACTCACCGCGTAGCGCGCTCGGACTCGCCGCCCTGCTGGGCATCGGTGCCCGATGACGGGCGAGATCACCGACCAGGCTTCGTCGGCTGGTCCGCTAGCGGTACGCCGTGCGGGGGTGCTGCTGCACATCACCTCGCTGCCCTCCTCGAAGCGCAAGGCGGCCACGGGCCTCTCCTCCTCCGGGGGAGGGGGCGACCTGGGACCCGAGGCCTACCGGTTCGTCGACTTCCTCGCCGCGGCCGGGTGCACGGTGTGGCAGGTGCTGCCGCTGGTGCCGACGCACGAGGAGGACGGGTCGCCCTACAACGCCCTGTCCGCGATGGCCGGCAACCACGAGCTGATCTCGCGTGAGCTGGCCGCGGAGCGTGGGCTGTCGGCGCCGGAGAGCCTGGACGCCGAGCAGCTGGCCGCGTTCGTCGCGTGGTGCGAGGAGCAGGAGGAGTGGCTGGACTCCTACGTCGAGTTCATGGCGCTGCACGACCTGCAGGACCACGCGCCCTGGCCGACCTGGCCGCCGGGACTGCGCGACCGTGAGCCGGATCGGGTGGCCCAGGTGCTGGCGCCGTGTGCGGCCGAGATGCTCGCGCTGCGCTTCGACCAGTGGCTCTTCGCGAGGCAGTGGGCCGAGCTCCGGGCGTACGCCGCGTCCAAGGGTGTCCTGTTCTTCGGCGACCTGCCGATCTTCGTCTCCCTCGACAGCGCCGACGTCTGGTCCTCACGCCACCTGTTCGAGCTCGACGAGGAGGGACGCCCGACCACGGTGAGCGGCGTACCCCCCGACTACTTCGCCGCGGACGGGCAGCGCTGGAACAACCCGCACTACGACTGGGAGGCGATGGCGGCCGACGGGTACGCGTGGTGGCGCCTGCGGATCGCTCGCCAGCGGGATCTGTTCGACCTCGTCCGGATCGACCACTTCCGTGGGTTCGAGGCCGCCTGGCACGTGCCGGTCGACGCGCCGACCGCCAAGGACGGCCACTGGGTGAAGGGACCCTCGCGCGAGGTGCTCACGGCTCTGGTCGACACCGCTGGTGCGGGAACGCTGGTGGCCGAGGACCTGGGCGTGATCACCGAGGAGGTCGACGCGCTCAGGCTGGCGTTCGGGCTGCCCGGGATGAAGGTGCTCCAGTTCGCCTTCGACGGCAGCCTCGACAACCCCTACCTGCCTTCGCTGCACGGCGAGCAGAGCGTCGTCTACACCGGGACGCACGACAACGACACGACCGTGGGGTGGTGGGCCGGTCTCGACGCGAGGACCCGCGAGCGGGTGCGGTCGATGGTGCCGGTCCTGGACGAGCCGATGCCGTGGGGGCTCATCCACCTCGCACTCACCTCGACGGCGCGACTCGCGGTCGTCCCCGCCCAGGACCTGCTCGGTCTCGACGGCAGCGCCCGGATGAACACGCCCGGCACCGACGAGGGCAACTGGCAGTGGCAGGCGACGGGTGGCTTCGACGACGTGCTCGCGGCGAGACTGCACGCGCTCGTGGGCGCGAGCGATCGGGTGCCCCCGCTTCACCAGCGCTAGTCGAGGAACCGTTGGGCGAAGGTGTCCGCGACCCGCTCGAGGTCGAGCTCGTCGGCCCGATATCGGGGGCTTTTCTGCCGATTTGCCACCATGAGCGCGCTGTTTCTCGTAGCCTCGGCCCACGTCGGGTGATCGGGGGGCTTCATGGCGGCAGAGTCGGGTCGTGCCGCGGCGTCATCCGCTCCGACGACCGCCGCCCAGGTGCTGGGCGACCTGGCCTCGACCGAGTGGCGGGTCTTCCACGACGTCGGGTGGCCCGGCCGTCCGCAGGCACGCATCGACCACGTGGTCATCGGGCCGCAGGGAGTCTTCGTCGTCGAGCAGAACACCTCGCGCGGTGACGTCCAGGTCGACGGGACCGTTCTCCGGGTCGACGGCCACCGACGCACCACGTCCGCGCACGAGGCCGCGGACGCCGCAGCCGCCGTCAGCGAGGTCCTGACCGGGCTTGATCCTGCCGCGGTCCTGCCCGTGGTCTGCTTCGTCCGGCCCGAGCCGGTGTTCGGCTGGATCGAGGACGTGATGGTCTGCTCGATCCAGAACATGGTCACCATGCTGACCTCGCGGCCGCAGGTCCTCGGCGAGACGGTGGTCCAGCAGACGGCGGAGGCGCTGGCCCGGGCCTTGGTGCCCGCCCCTGCCGCGTCCTCATGGACGAGCCCGAGGGGGCGTGCTCGGGCTGACCAGACCTCGAGACGGCGGCGGGTCCGAGGTGCGAGGGGTCGTGGTGTGCGAGGCGGCAGTCGCCGGAAGGTGCTCCTCGCCGGTGTGCTGGTTGCCCTGGCCCTGGCGTTCGCCCACTTCGGGTGGCCCGCGCTCATGAACAGGATCGGCCCCGACGGCATCACTGGGATCTTGAAGCCCGCGAAGCCGATCGGTGAGCCGGTCACCGTCACCGGTCTCGGCACCCGTCCATCCCTCGCCCTGACGGCCGGCAAGCCTGTGGTCACTCGGTCGACCACCAAGGGGGTCAAGGTCGCGCGGGGGCACCGGCTGCTGGCCGTGCCGCTGACGGTCCGCAACAACGGCAGCACCCGCTGGGTCTCCGTGGGCAAGAGCGCCATGGTGTACGACGCGAACCAGACCTCCTACCCCGTCGCGCCCAGGTTCACGAAGGTGCGGGCCGGCCGCGTGCTGAAGGAGGTCGTCACCCTGGACCCGGGGCAGGTCACCACCGGGATGATGGTCTTCGACGTTCCGGCCGGTCCGGCGATCACGAGGGTCGAGCTCACGATCGGGCCGGGCGTCCCGAAGACCGTCCGCTGGGCGCTGGACTGAGCGCTCACGCAGCGAGGTCGTCGGGTGCCACCGCCCAGACGGCCACGTCGTTGGCGACGTGTATCGGGTGGGTGTGCAGCGACGATGACCGCGCTCCCGCGACCAGCCGGGCGGCGAGGCTGCGGTCGAAGTCGTTGACGCCGTCGCGGCCCGGCCGGGAGACGAGGAAGGCGACGCTGGTGCCCTCACCCTCGTCGTGGCACACCTGCTCGAGCACGCCGAAGAGGTTCGCGACCTCGTCAGGCTCGGGGAGCTGCTCGCTCTCGGCGATCTCCACGAGGAAGCGGGTGGGCCGGTCGTCGGGACCGATGAACGTGACCCACACGCTCGTGGCGCGGAAGCCGAGGGGCCGCATCAGCAGCTCCCACATGCGTTGCAGATCGCTCTGGCTGCGGATCCTCAGCCGCTCCAGCTCGGTGCGGTCGTGGTCACGGTCGTGGTCGCGGTCGTGGTCGCGGTCGTGGTCATGGTGGTCGTCTCGGGTGTGGTCGTCCATGTCCACCACGGTGCCCCGGGAGGAGGGCGGGTGGGTGGTTGTCCACAGGGCAGTTCTCCCAGCTGGGCAGTTCTCCGAGCGGTCGCGTCGACATGAAAGATGTCAGTGGTGACCGGTGCGAACACCGCCCGGACCGGTGACCTCACGCACTACTGGGGCTGGCCCGTGGCCCGGGTGATCCGCGATCCGGAGCGCGCTGGCCCAGATGCTGGGCCTCGAGGAAATGGCGCGGAGGGTCCACCTGTCGCCTGGAACGGTGCGCGACCACCTCTCCAGCGCTGTCGCCGAGCTGGGTGCGACCAACCGCCGCGAGGCGGCTGCGACCGCGCGTCGGAGGGGCTGGATCTGAGGTCGCAGGAGGACTCTGTGAGTCCCCTCACCCCGGCCGCGTGTGCGGTGGATCCCAGGGGGGTGCGGGCCTCACCATTGAGGCTGTGACCGACGCCCGCGAGACCTACAAGATCCTCGATCTCGCTCTGCGCATCGGGGAGATCCTGCTCTCCTCGGGAGCGGGAGCCGCCGACGTGACGGCGACGATGCTGGGGATCACCCGCCACTACGGACTGCGCAACGCCGACATCGACGTGACCTTCACGCTGCTGCGGATGAGCTACCAGGACGACCCCGACGAGATGCCGGTGCTGCTGACCCGCAACATCAGCCAGCGCGACATCGACTACGACGACCTGACACGTACCCACGAGCTGGTCATGGCCGTGCTCGACAACGAGGTGACCGTCACGGAGGCGCGGGCCTCGGTGGCCCGCATCAACTCCACCGGTCACTACCTGCCGCGCTGGGCGGTCGTGCTCGGCTCCGGGGTGCTCGGCGGGGGGATCGCGCTGATCCTCGGCGGTGGTGTGGTCGTGACGGCGGTCGCGACCCTTGCGGGTCTCACGCTCACGGTGCTGACGCGCACCATGAACCGGCAGCGTTGGCCGATGTTCTACCAGCAGATCGCAGGCGGCCTGCTGGCCACGCTGATGGCGCTCGGCACCTCGGCGCTGGACCACGAGCTCGACACCTCGCTGGTGATCACCGCCAGCATCGTGCTGCTGCTCTCCGGCATCGGCTTCATGGGAGCCATCCAGGACGCCCTGAGCGGCTTCTACCTCACCGCCGGGGCGCGGATCATCGAGGCGATGCTGGCCACCGCGGGCCTGATCGCGGGGGTCTCCGCGGGGCTCGCCCTGGCCCCGGTGCTCGGCGTGAGCCTGGGATACGTCACGCCCGGCAAGAGCGGGCTGGCCGTCGTGCCGCTGGTGCTGGTGGGGGCGATCTTGTCCGCGAGCGCGTTCGCGTTCACCTGCTACGCCCCACTACGGGCGTTGCCGGCCGTCGCGATGACGACCCTGCTGGGCCATCTCGTCTTCTTGGCGATGCGCGATCCCAACCAGACGATGCCGTGGGCCCGGGGGTGCGCAGCGGTGGTGATCGGCGTGGTCAGCTACACCATCGCCGGCCGGGTCAGGGTTCCACCGCTCGTGGTCGTGGTGCCGGCCCTGGTGCCCATGCTCCCGGGCCTCCTGATCTACCAGGGCCTGAGCTCGATGTCCGCCGGCAGCTCCACCGGGATCCTGCAGCTGACCGCCGCGGCGGCCACGACCATCGCGCTGGCCTCCGGCGTGATCCTCGGCGAGTACGTCGCGCAGCCGCTCAAGCGCAACGCCCGCCGTCTCGAGGGCCGGCTGGCCGGACCTCGGATGGTCGGGGCCATGCACGGCCACCTGTCCCGCCGGAACGGCGGCCGGAACCCCAGCCGCGCACCGGGCGGCGTCCCTCGCAGCGTGCGGGGCCGCTGGCCCGTCCGGAGCCGGGTCGGCTGAGGTCAGCGGCGCGGGACGAGCCCGTGCTGGGGGTTGCACGCCCACAGCGTGTGGGCGTCGATGGCGCGAATCAGGCGTCGAAGTGTGGTCATGGTGCCTCCTCCAAGTGGTGATTGGATCGTTCCAATCACTAGGTTGAACGAAGAGGAACCCCGGATCATGCCCCGGTCACGCCGAGGGGTCGCATGAGGTGAGTCACGAGATCCGGGTCACACCCGGGCCGCGGGACACTCGCTTCGGGGCCGGAGCACACTGGACACCGTGAGTCGCCGCCCCCGCATCCCCGTCAGCGCCGCGCTGGCGTTCGCGCCCTCGCTGCTCACCGCGGCCCGAGGCGTACGCCGCTCGCTGGGCGCCGGGAACAGCCGCTTCGACTACTCCGGCTCCCCGCAGTTCCAGGGCGGCCTGTTCCGGAACCGACTTCCCTCGACCCCCGCGCCGGCGGGTGCCCAGGCCGGACTGGCCGCCGAGTTCGCCACCAAGGGCCGAGGCGGGAAGCCGGGCCGACCGGTCCGGGTCGCCACCCCCGACCTGCCGGCGCAGGCGGCCGACCTGGCTGCCACCTGGCTCGGCCACGCGACCGTGCTCC
>JBKJON010000365.1:0-8271 GCA_046595715.1 Marmoricola sp. | reverse complement strand
CTCCCCCGTCTGGGCAGAGACCACGACCGAGTGCGGCTCCCGCTGGCGCAACCGGGCGAGCACGAGAGGGTCTGCGATGTCGGCCTTGTTGATCACCACGAGCTCGGGCACCTTGTCGGCACCGATCTCGGCGAGCACCTCACGCACAGCGGTCAGCTGGCCCTCGGGGTCGGGGTGGGAGCCGTCCACCACGTGCAGGATCAGGTCGGAGTCGGCGACCTCCTCGAGGGTGGAGCGGAACGCCTCGATGAGCTGGTGGGGCAGGTGCCGGACGAAGCCGACGGTGTCGCTCATGGTGTAGATGCGACCGTCGCTGGTGGTGGTCCTGCGGGTCGTGGGGTCGAGCGTCGCGAACAGGGAGTCCTCCACGAGGACCCCGGCGTCGGTCAGCCGGTTGAGCAGCGAGGACTTGCCGGCGTTGGTGTAACCGGCGATCGCCACGCTGGGGATCTCGTGACGACGACGCCCCGCCCGCTTGGTGTCGCGGGTGGTCTTCATGTGCTTGAGCTCCTGGCGGAGCTTGGCGATCTTGGTGTTGATGCGCCGACGGTCGGTCTCGATCTTGGTCTCACCGGGTCCACGACCACCGATGCCGGCCCCCCCGGCGACCCGGCCACCGGCCTGGCGGGAGAGGTTGCCGCCCCAGCCGCGGAGACGCTGCTTCATGTAGCTGAGCTGGGCCAGCTCGACCTGTGCCTGACCCTCTTTGCTCTTCGCGTGCTGGGCGAAGATGTCGAGGATCAGGGCGGTGCGGTCGACGACCTTGACCTTGACCTTGTCCTCGAGGTTGCGCAGCTGGCTGGGCGCGAGCTCGCCGTCGAGGATCACCGTGTCGGCGCCCGTGGCGCGCACGATCTCGGCCAGGCCCTCGACCTTGCCGCGACCGATGTAGGTGGCGGGGTCGGGGCTGTCGCGTCGCTGGTAGAGGGCGTCGAGGACCTCGGAGCCGGCAGTCTCGGCGAGCAGTGCGAGCTCGGTCATGGAGTTCTCGGCGTCCTGCACCGTCCCGCTGGTCCACACGCCGACGAGGATGACGCGCTCGAGGCGGAGCTGGCGGTACTCGACCTCGGAGATGTCCTCGAGCTCGGTGGACAGACCGGCGACACGGCGCAGCGAGTGTCGCGCTGCGAGGTCCATCTCACCGGTGGTCTCGTCCGCCTGGTCGACCTGGTCGACCTCGTCAGGCCCGTCGCGCCCGGCGTCGGGACCCGCCTGCGGAGCAGTCGGATCAGCGTCGCCGGTGGGGTCGTCGTCCCAGTCGGCCGTCTCGGCAAGCTCGTGGGCGAGGTCGAATTCTTCCGGTGCGTTAGTCATACGCCCCCAAGGTTATGCCGGGCCGCAACCTATTTGGGCAAAACGATCATGCGTGCACCGGCGATCCGTGAGACTGCGATCATGCGATTCGTCCGTATATCGGCCGTATATGGTTATCTAGCCATCTACCTGCTGGCACTCGGGCTGGAGCGCCTGGAACTGCCGGACGAGCCCGGTCTGGCGTTCTTCTGGCCCGCCGCGGGCGTCGCCGCCCTGTGGATCCTCAGCGGCAGCACGCGCCGACGAGTGCTCGTCGACGGCGCCCTGCTTCTCGGCAGCACCACGCTGCTCGAGGTGGTGCTGGGCCGGGACCTGGTGCCGGCGGCGCTCCTCGGCCTCTCCCAGCTGGTCGGTGCCCTCACCGTCCGGTTCACCAGCTCGCGGATCGCGAATCGGCCCGTGTGGGGCTCGCTGCTGCGGCGGCTCGCCGGAGCGCGCGACCTCTGGGACGTCGGTATCGCAGCCGGGGCTGCCGGCCTGGCCAGCGCCCTTCCGGGACTGCTGGGGATGCAAGCCGAGACCGGGAACCTGACCTGGGGCGTCGCGGCCCTCTGGGTCGTACGCGGTGCGTGCAGCACGTTCGTCGTCGTGGCCGCAGTCCTGGGCCTGCTGACCGCGGTGTTCCGCGACCACCCCGAGCGCGGCCGGGGCGCGATCTTCACCGCCTCGCCACGGCGCCACGCGGTTCTGGAGCTCGCGGTCCTGACCTGCCTCTCCCTGACGTCGGCCGGCGTCATCTTCGGTTCGAGGGGCGCCATGCCGATCGCCTTCCTGATGATCGTCGCCTCGACCTGGGTCGGCTCACGCTTCTCCCCGGCGGTGGGCGGGGTCTACACGCTGGCCCTCTCGTCTGTGGCCGCGTTGTGCACCCAGGCCGGACTCGGCCCCTTCGGTCCCATCGAGGACGTGACCACCCGGGCCCTCATCATCCAGTTCTACGCTCTGACGACCACGGTCATCGTGCTGGTCCTTTCCCTGGGGGCCTCCGAGCGCGCCGCGCTGCTGGCCCTGGCGGTTGAGTCGGAGGCTCGGGCCACCTCACGCGCGGACCTCCTGGACGCCGTCACCACGGTGATGATCGACGGACTCGTCGTCGTCGGTGCCGACAACCAGGTGCTGCTGAGCAACCCGGCCGCCGAGCAGATGGCCGGAGTGGGCACGGCGAGCGAGCACGGGCTGTTCCTGGACGACGGAGCTCCTGTCGACACCGAGAACCTTCCCCGCGCTCGTGCGCTGCGAGGTGAGCACGTGGCACCGGTCGACCTGCTGCGCATCCATCCCCAGACCGGGGAGCAGTCCATCCTCTCCATCAGTGCCGTGCCTCTGCACCCGGAGACCGGCCAGCCGCTCGCCGTCCTCGGCATGCGTGACGTGACCAAGGTCCGCGCCCAGCACCGCGAGCTCCAGAACTTCGCCGGCGTGGTCGCGCACGACCTCAAGTCGCCCCTCACCGGGGTCATCTGCTGGGCAGAGTTCCTGGAGGAGCAGCTCGCCGACACCGAACGCAGCGGCGATCACGAGCTGCTTTCGAGCGTGCAACGGATCCGTAGCTCGGCGGACCGGATGGCCCACCTGATCTCCGACCTGCTGACCTACACCCAGGCCCAGCATGCCGAGCTGTCGATGCAGTCGGTCGACCTCGACGAGCTGGTGGACCAGGTCGCGAACGAGCTGCGCGAGACCCACCACCTCGAGCTCCCGATCGTCGAGCACCTGCCACTGGGCCGCGTGCTCGCCGACCGCACCCTGGTCCGGCAGCTCCTGACCAACCTGATGGGCAACGCCGTGAAGTACGTCGCCCCCGGAGTCATCCCCCACCTCGTGATCGGCTCGGCCCAGACCGACGACATGCTCGAGATCTGGGTCAGCGACAACGGCGTGGGCATCCCCGACCAGGATCTGGGGCGGGTGTTCGACAGCTTCTTCCGCGCGTCCAGCACGAGCAGCTACCCCGGCACCGGACTCGGGCTGGCGATCTGCGCACGGACCGTCGAGCGTCACGGCGGCCGCATCTCGGCGCGGAAGGGGATCGACGGTCAGGGGAGCACGATGATCTTCACGCTGCCGCTGGCTCCCGCCGCCGTTCCCGGCGGGCTGGCTCAGGACGAGCCGCAGCCGGCCACCCCAGCACCACGAGCGGCTTGCCTTTCCTGAGCACGATCGTCGGCGCCATCGAGGAGCGCGGGCGCTTCCCGCCCTGGATCCGGTTGGTCCTCGCGAGGTCGCGGTTGCGGAAGACCGACCCCACGGCCGGCGGCTTGCCGCCCGGCAGGAAGAGCCTGCTCGTGGCCGGGAAGGTGGCGAACCGCTCTGCGTTGTCGGCCGTCTGCTCGTTGCAGGTCGAGTCCACGAGGAAACGCGCCGGGCCAGCCGGGTGGCGGGGCGCAAGGCCTTGGCCAGGCTCGTCGTGCCCCACCTGCGGAGGGCGGCCTGCCACGTGGCGAGGCCGGTCGCGAGGGCTGCTCCGGCGGCGACGAACCTGCGACGTGCGGGTGACATGTGTCCTCCCGAGACCCTGGCGCGTGACACCTGTCGAAGTCACGTGGCGGGTGGACCGCAAGGGTCGCGCAGTTTGCCCACCTGCGAGTCGGGTACGCCCATGCCATGACCGACGACCAGAACCTCGAGAGCAAGCAGGGTCCGCCCAACCCGCACGCTGACGACGTGGAGGCCCCCTCACCTCCCGGTGGGCCGCTGCGTCAGGACGGCACGGGCGAGGACGTTCTCAGCGGCGGTCTCAGCGGCGGACACGACGACGAGGCCTCGGCGAGCAGCACGAACGACACGCACGCCTCGGAGTCCGGTGGTGGCACGATCCCGATCGAGGACGAGCAGCCCGACTCACATCCGACCCGCGAGGAGGACGATGTCGAGGAGGAGAATGCAGAGACCTCGCTCGACCAGCCCTCGGAGGGATGAACCATGACTGAGAACAACCCGTCGGCGGACGCCGGAGAGACCCCGTTCACCGAGGTCGCCGAGTCCGATCCCAACGCGGACAGCGCCGACGGCCTGGCCGGCGGAATGGGCGTCAGCAGCGAACGCAAGGGGCCCGTGCGCGGGCAGGACGAGGAGGTCACCTACGCGACTGCCCCGACGCACCTCGACGACGCCTCGACGCAGGGTGAGGCACCGCCCGAGCAGTCGGCCTACGACGGCCAGCCCGACGCCAACCCCGAGTCACCGGGCGCGCACGAGTCCGACCCGGCCTCGAACCCCCGGCACGGGGTCTAGCGACCTCGCGGCTCCAGGCTCTTGCGCCACAGCACGGTTCCGGCGGTGTTGCGCAGGCTCACGGTGAGCTCACCGGGACGGTCGATCTCCACGTGACCGAAGAACTGGTTCCCGCCGCGGGGTGACTGGTTCGGGTAGTCCGCGACCTTGCTGAAGACCACTTCCGGCCCGAACGTGGCGTCCATCTCGTTGGGTCCGAACGTGCCCGCGTTCACGGGGCCGGCGACGATCTCCCAGAAGGGGTCGAAGTCGGTGAAGCTGGCGCGCTCGGGGCTGTAGTGGTGGGCCGCGCAGTAGTGCACGTCGGCGGTGATCCAGAGGATGTTGGGGACGCCCTTGAGCCCACGGAGCACGCGGGCGAGCTCGAGCTCGCGGCCCAACGGCCTTCCACCGTCGCGGTTGGAGACCGACTCCTGGTGCTCGCCGTCCGGGACCACCACGCCGAGCGGGAGGTCGGCCGAGATCACCTTCCACGTCGCCCTGGACCGGCGTACCTCACGGACCAGCCACTCGGCCTGTTCCCGGCCGAGGATCGGGGTCAGGCTCTTCTCCGTTCCGGTCGTGTTGGGGCTCTTCCACGTGCGCATGTCGAGGCAGAACACGTCCAGGTGCGGGCCGCGGTGGATCTTGCGGTAGATCCGCGCCTCGGCGAACCCGCTGCGGCCCCGGTGGCGCACGTCGGCGGTGCTGATCGGCTGGAACTCCTGCCAGGCCCTCCTCGCCCGGCTGGCGAGCACGTCCACCCGGCGCTCGGTGTAGCGGGCGTCGTCGATCACCTGCCCGGGGAACCAGTTGTTGTGCGTCTCGTGGTCGTCCCACTGGGAGATGACCGGCACGTCGGCGTAGAAGGACCGCACGTGGTGGTCCATCAGGTTGTAGCGGTGCCGGCCGCGGAACTCCTCCAGCGACTCCGCGACCTTGGAGACCGCCGGGGTCACGAGGTTGCGCCATACCTGCCCGTCGGGCTCCGTCACGGTCTCCGCGAGGGGGCCGTCGGCGTAGATCGTGTCGCCGGAGTGGATGAAGAAGTCGGGCCGGGTCGCGTGCATCGTGGCGTAGGTCGTCATACCGCCCAGGTCGGGGTTGATCCCCCACCCCTGACCGGCGGTGTCCCCGGTCCAGACGAACGACGTGGCGGCCGGGTGCACGCTCGCGGTCGAGAAGCGGGCGTGCCGCACTTCACCGACGGTCCCGTTCGGCGACTCGAACCAGAGCTCGGCGTCGTACTCCCGGCCGGGCGCCAGCCCGTCGAGGTCGATCCGGGCGGTGAAGTCCGTGCCAGGGGTGGCCCAGGGACCGCGTACGACGCCGCGGCTGCGCCCCGAGTGGAGCCGCCCCATCAACCGGCCCTCCCCCGAGGCGCTGGCCCAGAGAACGCCCGACCCGGTCGTGACGTCGCCGGTCTGGACGCCGGAGGGCATCGTGAGGCGATGCCGTGTGTGGGCTGGCGCGCTCCCGGCCGAAGCGGGCGCCGAGGCCGCCGCTCCCAGGACCAGGGCACCGGCCGAGCCGGTGAGGAGGTGACGACGGTTGACGGCTGGCAGGTCCCGAGAGCTCATGGCCTCAGCGAACTCGCCGCGGGTGACCGGGGAAGGTCAGCCAGGTGAACGCTTCGTTGCCGTTACTTCGGTGGCATCCGGATGCCACCGTCGACGCGGACCGTCTCGGCGTTCATGTAGGAGTTCGTGACGCACTCGACGACCATGCTGGCCAGCTCGTCGGGGAGGCCCAGTCGCTTGGGGTAGAGCACGCTCTCGCCGAGCTTGGCCTTGAACGCGACGGCGTCCTCCCCCTCGCCGTAGATCGGGGTGTCGATCAGACCGGGGGCCACGGTGTTGACGCGGATGCCGACGGCGGCGAGGTCACGAGCCACCGGCAGGGTCATGCCGACGACACCACCCTTGGACGCGGAGTAGGCGGCCTGGCCGATCTGGCCGTCGAAGGCGGCCACGCTGGCCATGTTGACGATGGCGCCGCGCTCCCCGGTCTCGGTGGGCTCGGTGCGGGAGATCGCCGTGCCGACGAGCCGGATGGCGTCGAAGGTGCCGATCAGGTTGATGGCGATGACCTTCGAGAAGGCGCCGAGGTCGGCTGCGGAGCTGAACTCGCCGTCGCGACCGACCGTGCGCTGGGCCCAGCCGATGCCGGCGGAGTTGACCAGCACGCGGATCGGGCCGAGCTCCTCGGCCTGGGTGATGGCGGCCTCGATCTGCTCGGTCCTCGTCACGTCGACCGGGGCGAAGACACCGCCGATCTCGTCGGCGAGGGCCACCCCCTTCTCGGCGTTCAGGTCCGCGACCACCACCTTCGCGCCCTTCGCAGCGAGCTGACGAGCGACGGCTGCCCCGATGCCGGAGGCGCCGCCGGTGACGATTGCACTGGCTCCGTTGATGTCCATGCGCGTGATCCTAGGTCGGGTTGAGTGTCGATGCGCGGGCCGGGGCCGGGGCCGGTCTCGGGAGGGCTGGGCTGTGGAGGGCTGGGCGGTGGAGGGCTGGGCGCCCGGTTCGCCGAAGCCGGTGCGTCATACGACGTGGCGGTCATGGCGACCGACATGGATGACGTCCCTCGGGAGGTCATCCGAAAGGGTCGCCCGGGCGACCAGATCGTAGGACGCACGGCGGCTCAGAGGCGGGTGACGCCCTCGGCGGTGAGGACGGCAGGGCCGGTCATCAGGATCCGGTCGTCCTCGGTCCAGACGATCGTCAGGGTGCCACCGGGCAGCTCCACGGTGTACGCCGTCCCGCGTGGCGCCTCGTCGACCAACGCGGCAGCCACCATCACCGCACAGGCCCCGGTGCCGCAGGACCGGGTCTCACCCGAGCCGCGCTCGTGCACGCGCATGGCGACATGGTGCTCGCCGCGGCGTACGACGAACTCCACGTTCACGCCCTCGGGAAAGGCCGCCTCGTCATGGCCGGGTGCCTCGAGGAGCTTGCCCGCCTCCGAGAGGTCGTCGACGAACGCGACGGCGTGCGGGTTGCCCATGTTGATGTTGCGCGCCGCGAAGGTGCGCTCCCCCACCGTGACGGAGGTGTCGCCGTGGACCTGGGGGGCACCCATGTCGACGGTGATCAGGTCGTGCTGGAAGGTCAGCGTCCTGACGCCGGCGCGAGTGGCGATCGGCAGCGGGTTGCGCGGGTCGACGTCGGCATGGGTGGCCAGGAAGTGGCCGAGCACGCGAATGCCGTTGCCGCACATCTCGCTCAGCGACCCGTCGGCGTTGCGGTAGTCCATGAACCACATCGCCTCGCCCCGCGCCGCGACGGCAGCGGGGTCGTCAGTCGCGTCGGTCCGGACGACCCTGATCACTCCGTCGCCACCGATGCCCGAGCGGCGGTCGCACAGCAGCGCGGCCTGGCCGGCCGTCAGCTCGTTGCGCCCGTCGGCGTCGGGTACGAGCACGAAGTCGTTCTCGGTGCCGTGGCCCTTGACGTAGGAGTACTCGATCACGGGGTGGATCCTGTCACGTGTGGCCGGGGCGTCGGTTTCCCCGGTTACCGAGGGATTCCTGACGTTCACGGGCGTTGCATCATCCGAAAACCTCAGGGGTTGCCCGACAACCCCATCCGATTTGACCCTCCGCACCCGCGCTGGGTCCTTGTCGAGCCCGATCAGTCGTCGGGCCCACTGCCATCCAGCCACGTGCTCAGGCCTCCGGGTTTCGGTAGAGGTTGCCGGCACACGACGGGCCGTAGTACGCGTCGAGCTCGTCGACTGTCG
>JBKJON010000335.1:0-5028 GCA_046595715.1 Marmoricola sp. | reverse complement strand
TGCGGCCATGCAGGCCAAGCGCCGTGTCCGTCGCAGCCTCGAGGACTTCATGGCCTCCATGGAGAAGGGCGAGAGCCAGGAGCTCAACCTCATCCTCAAGGGCGACGTGTCCGGTTCGGTCGAGGCCCTCGAGGACTCGCTGGCCAAGATCGACGTCGGCGACGAGGTCTCCCTGCGCGTCATCGACCGCGGTGTCGGTGCGATCACCGAGACCAACGTCGACCTCGCCGCCGCCTCCGACGCGATCATCATCGGGTTCAACGTCCGCCCGCAGGGCAAGGCGACCGAGATGGCCGACCGCGAGGGCGTGGAGATCCGGTACTACACCGTGATCTACCAGGCCATCGAGGAGATCGAGGCTGCGCTCAAGGGCATGCTCAAGCCGGAGTACGAGGAGCAGACCCTCGGCCAGGCGGAGATCCGCGCGATCTTCCGCAGCTCCAAGATCGGCAACATCGCCGGTTGCATGGTCACCAGCGGCCTGCTCCGACGCAACGCCAAGGTGCGGCTGATCCGCGACGGCTCCGTCGTGGCGGACAACCTCGACCTGTCGTCGCTCAAGCGCGAGAAGGACGATGCTTCCGAGGTCCGCGAGGGCTTCGAGTGTGGTCTGGTCCTGCGCGGGTTCAACGACATCAAGGAAGGCGACGTGGTCGAGGCCTTCGAGATGAAGGAGATTCCGCGCGCATGAGTCTCTGGTCGGGGGCCGCCCTGGTGGCGGCCCCCGACCGCCCGACTCGCGTGCTGCGGTCGTCCGCCAGGTGGCATCCGCCCGCCCGTAGCTCGTTGCCGATCGGTCGTGGGCCGCAGCGCTAGTCAATCCAGCAGCAACCCCCCAGCACGGAAAGCAAGGCCTAAGCAATGAGCAACCCACGTGTCAGGAAGATCGCCGACCGGATCCAGGTGATCGTGGCGGAGATGCTGGAGCGGCGGATCAAGGACCCTCGGCTGGGGTTCGTCACCGTCACAGACGTGCGGGTCTCCGGGGACACCCAGCAGGCGACGGTCTTCTACACCGTGCTCGGTGCTGACGAGGAGCTGGCCGGAACGGCCGCGGCGCTGGAGTCGGCCCGTGGGCTGATCCGGTCCGAGGTCGCCAAACAGCTGCAGATGCGGCACGCGCCCTCGATCGACTTCATCGCCGATGCCCTGCCCGAGAGCGCCCGCCAGATCGACGACCTGCTCGAGCGGGTGCGCGCGGCCGACGCGGCTGCCGCGCAGTCGGTGAACGCCGGGGCCTACGCCGGGGAGCCCGACCCCTACAAGAAGCCCCGCGAGCTCGATGACGCGGACGAGCTGGACGAGCTCGACCCCGAGGCGGCGGCGACCCCCGACCCTGACGCGGACGACGCGACGGCGCCCGGCGACGCCGAGGACAGGTGACCTCCGGGACCGGCAGCGGTCTCGTGGTGGTGGACAAGCCGGCGGGACTGACCTCCCACGACGTGGTGGCGCGGGTACGACGACTGGCCGGCACGCGCAAGGTCGGTCATGCCGGGACCCTCGACCCGATGGCGACCGGCGTGCTCGTGCTGGGGGTCAACCGGGCCACCCGGATGCTCGGGCACCTGCGGGTCACCGACAAGGCCTACGACGCCACCCTCCGACTGGGGACCTCCACGACCACCGACGACGCCGAGGGTGAGGTCCTGGCGACCGTCTCCACCGCCGGCGTGACCGAGGAGAAGGTGCTGAGGTTGCTCAGCAGCTTCGTCGGCGACATCGACCAGGTGCCCTCGGCGGTCTCCGCGATCAAGGTCGGCGGTCGGCGGGCCTACGAGCTGGTGCGAGCGGGGGAGCACGTCGAGCTGCCACCGCGTCGGGTCCGGGTGGACTCCATCGAGGTGCACCAGATGCGCTCACACGACGACGGGGTCGACGTGGACGTCTCGGTGCGGTGCTCCAGCGGCACCTATATCCGGGCGATCGCCCGCGACCTCGGAGAGCTCCTTCACACCGGCGGACACCTGGCGGCGTTGCGGCGTACGGCTGTCGGCGCCTTCGGGCTCGACGCGGCCCGCACCCTCGACGAGCTCGAGCAGTCGTTCGCGATCCTGCCCATCGCGGAGGCGGCCCGCAGCGGTTTCCCGGGGTTCGCGCTGAGCGAGGAGCAGGCCACCGACGTGCGCTTCGGCCGCAAGCTCCTGGTCGACCTCCGCAGTGCCGAGCCGGTGGCGCTCTATACCCCCGACGGCGAGTTCCTCGCCCTCTACCAACAGGTCTCCGAGCACGACGAACCGCTGGCCCGGGCAGTCGCGGTCTTCGTCTGAACGGGACGCCAGTAGTCTTCTCGCCGTGCGGATCTGGCGTTCTCTCGACGACGTTCCGGCCGACCTCGGCCGCTCGGCCGTCGTCATCGGCAACTTCGACGGGTTGCACCTCGGGCACCGGCACCTGATCGGTCGGGCCGGGGAGCTCGCGCGGTCCGACGGTCTCGGCGTGGTGGCCGTGACGTTCGACCCCCACCCGATGGCGGTGCTGCGTCCCGAGCACGCGCCTCTGGCGCTGACCGGCATCGAGCGGCGCTGCAAGCTGCTGGCCGAGGCCGGGGTCGACGACGTCCTCGTCATCCCGTTCTCCCGGGAGATCGCCGCCTGGACCCCACAGGAGTTCATCGACCGGGTGATCGTGGGCGCGCTGCACACCGCGGTGGTGGTCGTGGGCGGCAACTTCCGGTTCGGGGCCAAGGCCGCGGGAGACGTCGCGATGCTCACCGAGGCCGGCCGCACCCAGGACTTCCGGGTGGAGGGCGTGGCGCTGGACGGTGGACCCCAGGTCTGGTCCTCGACCTACGTCCGCACCTGTCTGGCCGCGGGGGACGTCGAGGGTGCGGCCGAGGCGCTGGGGCGTCCCTACGCGGTGGTCGGCCGCGTGGCTCGCGGTGACCAGCGCGGTCGGGAGCTCGGCTACCCGACCGCCAACGTGCCGACCGGTGGGCTGGCGGTCCCCGCGGACGGGGTGTACGCCGGCTGGCTGAGCCTCCTCGACCCGGCGGACGACCAGACCAGGGTGGGGGAGCCGCTGCCCGCCGCCATCAGCGTCGGCACCAACCCCACCTTCGACGGTGAGCGAGCACGGCGAGTGGAGGCCTACGTGCTCGACCGCACCGACCTCGACCTCTACGGGGTGCCGGTCGAGATCTCCTTCGTGTCGCGGATCCGCGGGATGGTGACGTTCGAGGGCGTCGACGCCCTCATCGAGAGGATGGACCAGGACGTCGTACGCACCCGTGAGCTGCTGGGCCTCGGTCAGGGGAGGGTGTGAGGCGCCGGCGTCCCACCGTCCCCGACGACACCTACCGCGAGCCGTTCTTCTCGCAGGTGCAGCGGCAGCTCGAACGCGCGGTGGGGGTCAGGGCGTCGACGTCAGCCAGAGCACACCGTAGGGCGGCAGCTGGACGGCGTCGTCGTGTGACTCCGGAGCCCTCCCGGTGATGCGGTCGACGACGTGCCCCGGCACCAGCCCGAGACCGTGGAGCACGTCGTGCGGCAGCTGGGCGGGGCGGTCGCTCACGTTGTAGGCACCGAGCATGGCGCCGAGGGGGTGCAGCCTGGCCACCAGGAGCACCGCAGGGTCGCGCGGGTCCAGCACCTTGGCCGGGATCGAGGCGTGCAGGTGCGGCAGTCCACAACGGGCCGCGATCAGTGCCCGCAGGTCGGCGTTGACACCGTGGGTGTCGTCCGGGGCGGGCCACGGCATCCGCGGCCGGTGGGCCCAGCGACTGTCGCCCGCGTGATCGGGCTCGGCGGCCCAGTCCGGGTCGTTGACCAGGCCGAGCTCGTCGCCCATCCAGAGCACCGGCAGACCGCCGAAGCCGAGCACGATGGCGTGCGCCAGGCGGATCCGGTCCGGTGCCAGCGGGTCCCCGGCCTCCAGACCGGCGAGCGAGGCGAGGCTGCCGGAGATGCGCCGGTCACCCGTGGCCGGGTTCTCCTGGAACACCAGTCCGCGGGCCCAGGAACCAGGGAACTCGCCGGTGTAGAAGTCCGAGAGGAAGGCGCGGTGCCCGAAGCCGGAGACCCCGGCCCGCGCCGCGTCGCCGTCGTCGATGGCCCAGCCGATGTCGTCGTGGCAGCGCACGTAGGTGACCCACGCCGTCGTGCTCGGCGGGGTGGCGAGCTGTTGGAGCGCCAGCGCGGCGAGCCGGACCTCGCGGCTGGCCATCATCGACCAGATCTGCACCATCAGGCTGTTGTGGTAGGCCAGATCGCTGACCTTGCCGTGGTGCTCGCCCCGTCCGAGGTAGGCCAGCAGGTCCTGCGGACCGACGATCGCCTCGGCCTTGAACAAGGTGGCAGGGGAGGCGATCCGCGACACCGTGCGCAGGGCCTGGGTCAGTGCGTGGACCTCGGGCTGGTTCTGGCAGTTGGTGCCCATCCGCTTCCAGGTGAAGGCGATCGCGTCCAGCCGGAAGACCTCGACGCCGTCGTTGGCCAGGGTCAGGATCGTCTCGGCGTACTCGCACAAGACGTCGGGGTTCGCCCAGTTGACGTCCCACTGGTAGTCGTTGAACGTCGTCCACACCCAGGCCGCGAGCTCGTCGTCCCAGGTGAAGTTGCCTGGCGCGAAGTCCGGGAAGACCTCCGGCAGGGTGCGTTCGTGGGCGTCGGGGACCGAGCGGTCGGGGAAGACGAAGAAGTAGTCGCGGTACCGCTGGTCGCCCCCCTGCGCCTTGCGGGCCCACTCGTGCTCCTTGGCGACGTGGTTGAGCACCAGGTCGAGGCAGAGGCTGATCCCCTTCTCGCGCAGCGCGGCCGTCAGTGAGCGCAGGTCCTCGATCGTCCCCAGATCAGGACGGACGCTGCGGTAGTCCTGGACGGCGTAGCCACCGTCGTTGGGTGCGGAACGCGGGGTGAGCAGAGGCATCAGGTGCAGGTAGCGGACCCCGAGATCCTCGAGGTACGCCGCGCGGTCGGCCACTCCGGCCAGGTCGCCGGCGAAGCGGTCCGCGTACGCCGCGTAGCCGATGACCTCCGGACGCTGGAACCAGTCGGGCGCGAGGGAGCGTGTGAGGTCGAGGACGTGCAG